>CBDULU010000028.1:0-11039 GCA_965368155.1 uncultured Flavobacteriaceae bacterium | reverse complement strand
AGAATCTGAATCCTTTAAATTGATTAGTTTTACGCCCTGAGTAGCCCTTCCCATAACCCGAAGATCAGCAACTCCCATTCTGATAGTGATACCTGATTTATTAATGATCATCAAATCATCTTCGTCTGTCACGTTTTTAATGGCAACCAATCCTCCTGTTTTTTCGGTGATATTAATAGTTTTAACACCTTTACCCCCACGATTGGTAATTCTGTAGTCATCTAATTTTGATCTTTTTCCGTATCCTTTTTCAGACACTACTAAAATATCACTGGCATCATCTGCAATAGACACCATTCCTATGACCTCATCCTTATCGTCTCTCAGTGTAATTCCACGAACTCCGGAAGCATTTCTACCCATTGGTCTCGTCTTAGCTTCTTCAAATCGAATTGATTTACCTGATTTGGCAGCGATCATGATCTGACTATTTCCATTGGTGAGTTTTGCCTCTAATAACTCATCACCATCCTTAATGGTAATGGCATTGATACCATTAGTCCTTGGTCTTGAATACTGTTCCAGCGATGTTTTTTTGGTTTGACCTTTTTTGGTCACCATCACTACATAATTACTGTTTACATATTCCTCATCCTTCAAATCCTGGGTCACTAAAAATGCTTTGACCTTGTCATCATTTTCTATATTTACCAGATTTTGAATAGCTCTTCCTTTTGAAGTTTTATTGCCTTCCGGAATTTCGTATACACGCATCCAGAACACTTTTCCTTTCTGTGTAAAGAAAAGCATGTATTGGTGATTCGTCGCCACAAAAAGATGTTCCAGGAAATCTTCGTTTCGCGTAGCAACTCCTTTTTGGCCTCTACCTCCTCTATTTTGTGTTTTGTATTCTGACAGGTCGGTTCGTTTGATATAACCCGCATGAGAAATGGTAACCACTACCTGTGAATTCGGGATCATATCCTCAATGTTCAATTCTCCTCCCGCATATTCTATAACTGATCTTCTTTCATCTCCATATTTCTCCTTGATCTCCAACAATTCGTCCTTGATGATCTCCATTCTTCTAGGTTCGTTATCAAGAATATCCTTAAGATCCTCGATCAACTTCATGATGTCTTCGTATTCAGCTCTTAATTTATCCTGCTCCAGACCGGTCAATTGTCTTAACCTCATTTCTACGATTGCTTTGGCCTGAATTTCAGTCAACTCAAATCGCTCCATTAATTTCTCTCTGGCCTCATCAGCATTACTTGACCCACGAATCAATTTGATCACCTCATCTATATTATCACTGGCAATGATCAATCCTTCCAGGATATGGGCCCTCGCCTCAGCTTTTGCCAACTCGAATTTGGTACGTCTTACGACTACCTCATGTCTGTGATTCACAAAGTGAACGATCAGGTCCTTGAGATTTAACACCTCAGGTCTTCCATTTACAAGGGCAATGTTATTTACACTAAATGAGGTTTGCAGTGCCGTATACTTGTATAATTTATTAAGCACAATATTAGGAATTGCATCTCTTTTCAATACATATACCAGTCTTCTACCCTTTCTGCTCGTTTCATCTCTTATAGTGGCTATCCCGTCAATTTTATGATCATTGATCAGGTCAACCGTTTTCTTTAAAAGTTCTGAACCATTTACCTGAAAAGGTAATTCGGTTACAATAATGCATTCACGGCCGTTCACTTCTTCAAAGTTTGCTTTGGCGCGCATCATCACTCTGCCTCTACCCGTTAAAAAAGCCTGTTTTACACCTTCATACCCGTAAATTGTACCCCCTGTTGGAAAATCCGGAGCTTTGATATGTTGAATTAATTCTTCAATTTCAATATCATTATTCTCAATATAAGCGACTGTTCCATCGACAACTTCACTTAAATTATGAGGTGCCATATTAGTGGCCATACCCACAGCAATACCTGACGCTCCATTAACCAATAAACTTGGTATTCTTGTCGGCAGCACGGTAGGCTCCTGTAAGGTGTCGTCAAAATTAAGTCTGTGATCAACTGTGTCCTTTTCAATGTCAGCAAGCATATCTTCTGAGATCTTTTTCATCCTCACCTCAGTATAACGCATAGCAGCCGGGCTATCGCCATCGGGAGAACCAAAATTCCCCTGTCCGTCGACCAACTCATAACGCATACTCCAGTCTTGTGCCATCCTCACCATGGCATCATATACAGAAGTATCTCCATGAGGATGGTATTTACCCAAAACCTCTCCTACTACTCTTGCTGATTTCTTATGAGCACCTGTTGCTTTAATTCCCAATTCATGCATTCCAAATAACACCCTCCTGTGAACAGGTTTTAAGCCGTCCCTTACATCGGGTAAAGCTCGAGAAACAATTACAGACATTGAATAATCAATGTATGCAGATTTCATTTCCTCCTCAATATTAATTGGAATTATTTTGTCGTGTTCCGCCATTTTATCTAACCGTTTTTAATCGTTTTTTTTAGCTGGAGCAATATACAATTATTCCCTTTTTTATAAAGGGCTCTGTCCAATTTTATTGAGATTAGTTATTAACAACAACCGCCGATTATTTGACTGAATTTTAGTAACTTAGTATCAAGTTATAAGTTGCTAATAACTTTTGTAAGGAATAAGTTAAAAATTCTACTAAATTTACATCATAAACAACAAGCATATGGACGATAATTTTTCACCAAAAGTAAAGGATGTAATTGCCTATAGTAAGGAAGAAGCTTTAAGATTGGGGCATGATTTTATAGGTACTGAACACTTGATGCTTGGTATTTTACGAAAAGGAAAAGGTGAAGCCTATGATATATTGAACACCTTCGAGCTGAATTTTTCAGCCTTAAGGAAGAAAATAGAATTACTTCATGAGGCCGGCGCTGCTGCTGCCGAGGTGAATGACAAAAAAAGTCTGCACCTCACCAAGCAAGCTGAAAAAGCTTTAAAAACAACCTTTCTAGAAGCCAAACTATATAAGAGTGATGCGATCAGTACGGCTCATTTACTACTTTGCATACTAAGAAACGAAAATGACCCAACGACTAAGGTCTTACATAATTTTGACGTCTTCTATGAAGATGTAAAAGAAGTATTTCAGGAATTGTTTACAGGATCTAAAGAAGAAGATATTACAGAGAGCCCTGTTGCAGAAACACCTCCGGAAGATTTTAATGACCCCCAAAAAAATCCGTATCAAGGATCAAAGGGCAAGGTTGTGAAAAAATCTAAAACACCGGTTCTGGATAATTTTGGAAGAGACCTCACCTTGATGGCGGAAGCTGGGAAGTTGGATCCCGTTGTGGGCAGAAAACAAGAAATCGAAAGAATTTCTCAGATTCTGAGTCGACGGAAAAAGAACAATCCAATTTTGATTGGAGAACCGGGTGTTGGTAAATCTGCCATAGCAGAAGGACTGGCGCTAAGAATAATTCAGAAGAAAGTATCTAGAATTTTATTCAATAAACGCATTGTATCTCTTGATTTGGCCAGCCTTGTTGCAGGAACAAAATACAGAGGGCAGTTTGAAGAACGTATGAAGGCGCTGATGAATGAATTGGAAAAAAACGATGATATCATCCTGTTTATTGATGAGATTCACACCATTGTTGGTGCCGGTGGAGCCACTGGTTCTCTCGATGCTTCAAACATGTTCAAACCAGCACTTGCTAGAGGTGAAATACAATGTATTGGTGCCACTACTTTGGATGAGTTCAGACAGAATATAGAAAAAGACGGGGCTCTTGAGCGACGTTTTCAAAAAGTAATGGTAGAACCTACCAGTGTGGAAGAAACGATTCAGATATTAGAAAATATCAAGAATAAATACGAAGATCATCACAACGTGGTGTTTACTCCGGAGGCCATCAAGGCCTGTGTCACACTTACCAACAGGTATATGACTGACAGATACCTTCCAGATAAGGCAATTGATGCACTTGACGAGGCAGGTTCAAGGATACATATTACCAATATTGTTGTTCCTAAGACTGTTTTGGAACTTGAAAAGAAACTTGAAGAGATTCGAGAACTTAAAAATGACGTGGTGAAAAGCCAGAAGTATGAAGAGGCGGCCAAGCTGCGTGATGATGAGAAACGCACTGAAAAAGAGTTGGAAACCGCTCAGGCTGACTGGGAAGAACATTCTAAACTTCATAAAGAAACCGTTACAGAAGACAATGTTGCCGAAGTGGTGAGTATGATGACAGGTATTCCTGTGAACAGAATCGCGGAAGCGGAAAGCAAGCGACTCAAAGAATTGCCCATATTGATCAAAGGAAAAGTCATTGGTCAGGATGAAGCAGTGAGTAAAGTGGTCAAAGCGATTCAAAGAAACAGGGTTGGATTAAAAGATCCGAACAAGCCGATTGGCTCGTTTATTTTCCTTGGTCAAACAGGAGTTGGAAAAACACAACTGGCCAAAGTACTGGCCCGTCAATTATTTGACTCACCTGATGCACTTGTACGAATTGACATGAGTGAATATATGGAGAAGTTTGCGATCTCAAGATTGATTGGTGCTCCTCCTGGTTATGTAGGTTACGAAGAAGGCGGACAGCTTACGGAAAAAATAAGACGTAAGCCATATGCAGTGGTGTTGCTCGATGAAATAGAAAAAGCACATCCGGATGTATTCAATATGTTGTTGCAGATCTTAGATGATGGATATATCACTGATAGTTTGGGAAGAAAAATTGATTTCAGACATACGATCATCATTATGACTTCGAACATCGGCTCCAGACAATTAAAAGATTTCGGTCAAGGCGTTGGTTTTGGAACCTCATCGAAAAAAGACCAGAGAGATGCAAATGCTAAAAGTGTTATCGAAAATGCTTTAAAAAAGAGTTTTGCACCCGAATTTTTGAACAGAATAGATGATGTGATCATTTTTAACGCATTGGAGAGAAAAGATATTCATGCCATTATCGATATAGAATTGGAAAAACTATTGTCACGAATTTCAGGTCTTGGGTATCAACTTAAACTGAGTGATGCTGCCAAAGATTATATTGTTGATAAAGGCTTTGACAGGCAATATGGCGCCCGACCTCTTAAAAGAGCGATTCAAAAATACATTGAGGATGCCCTTGCGGAAGAAATCGTCAATGCGAACTTGAATGAAAATGATACGATTTTTATGGACCTCGATAAAGAAAGTAACGAGCTGAAGATAAAAATCGATAAGACAAAAGAATCTAATTAAAAAAAGGTGGCTTAGGCCACCTTTTTTTATGCTTTTACATATTAATTAGGACAATTTATCTTTTACATCCTTGACTGCTGATTTAACCTTTCTTAACCTCAGCGACAAGGCTATATTGGCAAAACCAAACAGCAACAATGTAAAAGCCAAAGTATATACCAAATAGCTAGCGCCAATGATGGGATTTATGATTGACATCATTGCGAAAATAACAATCAGAATTCCAAAAAACAAAATCCAACCCCAGCCCTCGTCACCAGTACTTTTGATTTTGAATGAAACAGAGATCATATTAAATCCCCTGAAAAGGAGCCAAAAACCGATAAACATAGAAAAAAGAACGATTGTTAATCCAGGGTATTTGAGAAGTATAAATCCTATGATTACATCAAAAACACCCCCAGCCAGATAAAGGCCAAAATTATCAATATCGTCTTTATTAGTTAGTGCAAAAAAGACACTAAAAAGACCACTTACAAAAATCAGTGCACTGAAAAGACTCGCGAGACCAATAAAACTTTCTACCGGCGTTGAAAACATCCAATAAGCACTAATGAGTAATAAAACACCCATGATTAAAAAGACCCACCAATTTTTGACGGTTCCGGTTACTGCAGAAACAAGATTTGACATAGTTATTATTTTAAGATTTCAATAAAGATAATTCAATCTGATTAAATCCAAAGAGTTAACTATTAAATAGTTTTCAATTAATTTTGTCCAATCCAATTTCTCAGCATATCAATTTGCAGCCCCGGATTTATGTCCTACTTTATAATTTACAAGAGATCAGGCCAAAACATATCATATTATCAAGTAATGTTATAACGAGCCCACTTTTCTTAAAATTTATGGATTATTCTTTAACAATTAAAAAAAGTACTATATATTTGCCCCATCATGCAAAAAATAGTTGACATTCATACTTCATTTCGCCGTCACACATTGACCGCTACGTTCACTATTACGACCCTTTAGGGGTTGTTATGCATATATCTCTACGCCTATAAAAGATTTAATTTACATGAAGTAAATTGAGAGTCTTAAAACATTAAAATTACATTTTCAGCCTATAAAATCAATTCAATGATCGTATCAAAATTTGGCGGAACTTCAGTGGGTTCTGCCGAAAACATAAAAAAAGTTATTCAGATAATTCAGCAAAAGGATGAACAAACGACAGTTGTTGTTTCTGCTTTAGGAGGCGTTACCAATTTATTGATCAAAGCATCTGAACTTGCCTTACAAAATGAAGTCGGTTATGAGGAGATCGTAGATCAGATAGAGCAAAGACATTTTGAAACCATTGAAAGCTTATTGAACCATGACAACCAAACCGTTTCGAAGGCTGAGGTAGCAAAAAAACTCAACAAACTTAAAGAGATCTTACATGGCGTCGCCTTATTGAATGATCTTTCAGATAAAACTTCAGCGAGAATAGTTGGATTAGGAGAGATCTTATCCTCTTTTATCATACATCAGGCCATGGCGCAGGAAAGTATAGCAGCTGAATTAATTGATAGCAGAGAACTCATTAAAACAAATAGTGATTTTTTAAACGCTCAGGTAAATTTTACAGCAACCATAAGCAATGTGCAGCAAGAGTTGAGTGATCCTAAAGTCAAGGTATTTTTGCTCCCAGGGTTTATCGCCTCAAATGACAAAAATGAAACAACAACATTGGGACGTGGAGGTTCGGATTATACTGCTGCCATAGTGGCTAATGCTTTGTCTGCTTCTTTTTTGGAAATATGGACCGACGTAAGCGGTATGTATACAGCGAATCCAAAACTGGTAAGACAGGCTTATCCTATTGCGGAGATCTCTTATCAGGAAGCCATGGAATTGTCCCATTTTGGCGCTAAGGTGTTGTATCCTCCAACAATTCAGCCTGCGCTTGACAGAAAAATCCCTATTCTGATCAAAAATACACTGGCCGCTGAAGACAAAGGAACATTGATTACCGAAAAGTCTTTGGTTTCAGGATCGATTATTAAGGGGATCAGTCATATTGAAGACATCGCTCTATTAACGCTTGAAGGAAATGGAATGGTAGGTGTCCCGGGTATTTCTAAGCGTTTGTTTGGTGCTTTGGCAGAAAATAACATCAACGTTAAATTTATTACCCAGGCCTCGAGTGAACATTCCATATGTATTGCGATCAATACTGACGAAAGTGTTTTAGCGAAGGAAGCGGTAGACACAGAGTTTGAATTCGAGATCTTGCAGCATAAGGTAAATCCGCTGATTATTGAAGCTGATCTTGCCATCATTGCACTTGTTGGAGACAATATGAAATCCCACCAAGGCATTAGCGGTAAGATGTTTTCAGAACTTGGAACCAACAATGTGAATATCAGGGCAATTGCTCAGGGATCAACTGAAAAGAACATCTCTGCTGTGATCAGAAAGAATGATGTAAAAAAAGCACTGAATACGCTACACGCTACTTTTTTTGAAGATCAGATCAAGCAAATCAACCTGTTTATTGTTGGAATAGGAAATGTTGGTGGCAAATTATTGGATCAAATCAGCTCACAGTTGGATTATCTACTACATCACAAACACTTACAGTTGCGAGTAGTAGCCATTGCGAATTCCAGAAAGATGCTTTTTAAAGCAGAAGGCATTGATCTTAGCAATTGGCAGACAGATCTGGATCAAAAAGGAACTCTTTCAGATATGGAAGTGTTTATGAAAACAATGAAAGACTTAAACTTACGCAACAGTGTCTTTGTAGACAATACAGCCAATGACAAGGTACCTGATCTCTATGCATCATGCCTTAGCAGTAGTATTGGCGTAGTGGCCTGCAACAAAATAGCTTGTTCATCAAATTATGAGAATTACAAACAACTCAAATATTTATCCAGAAAATACAATGCGCCTTTTTTGTTTGAAACCAATGTTGGTGCAGGTCTCCCAATTATTGACACTTTGAATAACCTGATTTCCTCAGGAGACGAGATCACTGAAATTCAAGCCGTTTTATCAGGGAGTTTGAATTTTGTATTCAATCATTTCGATGCTGAACATACCTTCTCTGACGTGGTCAAGCAGGCAGGTGTTGAAGGATATACCGAACCCGATCCCAGAATAGATCTAAGCGGGGTTGATGTGATGAGAAAAATATTGATCCTGATGAGGGAAAGCGGAAAACCATGTGAACTGGAGGATATCACGAATGACTCCTTCTTGCCTAAGGCTTCCTTGGAGGCCAAAACGGTACCTGAATTTTTGGAAACCTTAAAAACAGAAGCCGATCATTTTGAAAGTTTAAGACAAAAAGCTGAAGATGATGGATGCAGACTAAAGTACGTAGCGTCTTTTAAAAACGGAAACGCGAAAGTAGGCTTGCAGCATATCCCAAATGAACATCCTTTTTACAACCTGGATGGTAAAGACAATATTGTGTTGTTCTATACCAATCGATACAAGGACCAACCGCTCATCATAAAAGGTGCCGGCGCAGGAGCTGAGGTCACGGCTTCAGGGATCTTTGGAGATATTATTCGCACAGGTAACAAATAAGCTTTGATATGGAACTACGAGAAATAGAAATATTCGCCCCTGCCACCATCGCCAATATATCATGCGGCTTTGATGTTATGGGATGCTGTCTGGATTCCATTGGAGACACCATGATCCTTCGGAAAACAAGTGACAAAGGCGTTCGGATCAGCAAGATTGTAGGGGAAGAACTCCCAATGGAGCCCGAAAAAAATGTGGCAAGTGTAGCCATTATGGCCATGTTAAAGGCTTGTAAGAACCAGCCTGATTTTGGATTTGATATAGAAATTCATAAAAATATCAAACCCGGCAGTGGTATCGGCAGCAGTGCGGCAAGTGCCGCCGGAGCTGTTTTCGCAGCTAATGAGCTTATGGGAAAGCCTTTTTCCAATCACGAATTGATTCCCTTTGCCGCAGAAGGTGAACGAGCAGCCTGTGGCTCGCCCATAGCCGATAATGTAGCTCCTGCCCTATTGGGAGGTTTTACTTTGGTCAAAGAAACAGATCCTATAAAGGTTCTTGAATTGCCTTCTATAAAAGGCTTATATGGGACGATCATTCATCCGCAGATTGAGATCAAAACCTCTCTTTCAAGAGATATTTTACCTCAAACTGTCAGCTTAAAAAATGCGGTAAAACAGTGGGCGAATGTCGGTGCCCTGGTACATGCACTTCACACAAATGATCATGCCTTATTTGCAGATTCGTTAAAAGATTATATCGTGGAGCCCCATCGTTCCAAATTGATTCCCAAATTTGATGAAGTCATTAAAAGTTCCATCAAGGCCGGTGCCTTAGGTGGAGGAATATCGGGATCAGGACCTTCTATTTTTACTTTTAGTAAAGATATTAAAACTGCTGAAAATGTGAGTTTAGCAATAAATAATATATATAAAAATACACATATTCCTTTTCATATGTATACCTCAAAAATAAACGAAACAGGAGTTAAAATATTAAAGAGATCCTAATGCAATTCTATAGTTTAAACCAACAATCACCCAAGGTGAGTTTCAAGGAAGCCGTCATCAGAGGAATCGCCCCTGATAAAGGATTGTATTTTCCATCTACTATAAGTCCTATAGACAAGAAAGTGTTTGAAAACATAGATGATTATTCAAACCAGGACATCGCCTTTGAGATGATCAGGCAATTTGTTGGCGATGATATTCCTGATGATGATCTGAAAGAAATCATTAAAGACACACTTTGTTTTGATTTCCCTTTGGTTGAGGTCGAAAATGACATTTTCAGTCTTGAGCTTTTTCATGGCCCAACTATGGCGTTTAAAGATGTTGGAGGCAGGTTTATGGCCAGATGCCTCTCTTATTTCAATAAGAAAAAAACAAATGAAGTAACGGTTTTGGTAGCCACCTCGGGTGATACAGGAGGAGCTGTGGCCAGTGGTTTCCTTGGTGTAAAAGGCGTTAATGTAGTGATCTTATATCCTAGTGGAAAAGTAAGCGAGGTACAGGAAAAACAGCTAACTACCTTAGGACAAAATATAAAGGCCCTTGAAGTGGATGGTACCTTTGATGATTGCCAGGCCATGGTCAAAAAAGCCTTTATCGATCAAGACATTACCGATCACATGCAACTGACCTCTGCCAACTCGATCAATGTAGCAAGGTGGTTGCCCCAAATGTTCTATTTCGCTTTCGCTTATAAACAATTAAAAGATCGCTCTAAACAACTTGTCTTTTCAACACCTAGCGGAAATTTCGGTAACATCTGTGCCGGATTTATGGCGCAGCAACTGGGCTTGCCTGTAAGTCATTTTATAGCTGCTACCAATGCCAATAAAGTAGTGCCCAATTTTATGGAAAGTGGCCTTTACGAGCCACTTCAATCAGTCGCCACCATTTCCAATGCCATGGATGTGGGTGATCCGAGTAATTTTATTCGCATTCGTGAAATTTTCAAAGATAATTTTAAGCAGATCCAAAAAAATCTTTCTTCCTATTCATTTTCAGATTATCAAACCCGAGAAGCCATGAAGGATGTTTATGCCAGAACTAAATATGTATTGGATCCTCACGGCGCCGTAGGTTACCTGGGACTTAAACAATATGTACAAGAGCAAGATAAAACTCAAGGCATTTTTCTAGAGACAGCTCACCCTGTAAAATTTCTTGATGTAGTTGAGCCGGTCATTAAAAGGTCCATTCCCTACCCAACGCAGATCAAAGCAATCATGGACAGAAAAAAAGTGGCTTCCTTTATCAGCACCTATGATGAATTAAAAGAATTTTTATTGAAATAAATTAACTTGTACAAGCTCTAGCAATTCTAAAATAAAAGCCCTCTGTTTATTCAAGCTAAAATATTTTGATAAAACGCAGTTATTCAGACTCTAATGATAAAT
>CBDULU010000027.1:0-11132 GCA_965368155.1 uncultured Flavobacteriaceae bacterium | reverse complement strand
ATAACCTTGTTTCCAATACTGTTTTTATACAGGTTTCTATTTGTTTTGTAAATACCTGCATACCTGTCAGAAAAAGGCTCCCACAGATAGGTTCTACCATCTTTATGAACTTGTAAAACTGTCTTACTACCAGTGATGTCGGCTGATTCTGTTATTTTGTCATCTGTATAATAAGGAAACAGTGATGATTCAGAATCTTTTCTGCCAGCCGACAATCCTCCATTGCTTGAAATAAACATCCAATGATTGGAATCACTTACAATGCTCATAAAGAAAGGTCTCATGGCATCATTATTTGAAATTTTATAATAATTTTCGTTCTCAAAGAAAATTAATTCCCCATTTATTTCTTTTGCTTCAAAGGAAGTTTCATTGTTTCCTACGTAGATATGATGTACACTCATTATTATATTTTTAAAGCATCAATAATTTTTTACTTTCGGCATAACAGGAACTATTACACTTTTAATATCAATTGGTTAATAATTCTTCAACCTCTTCCAAACTTTTCCCTTTTGTCTCTATCACATATTTCTTTACAAACAATAATGATAAAACAGCCATAATCGCATAAATAGCAAAAGTCACGGTTGGACCTAAATTGGTAAGTTCCCATGGAAAGAATTGTGTTACCGTATAGCTCACCAAAGAATTAAAGAATCCAACAACTGAAATAGCAATCCCCTTTATATTGCCCGGGAAAATTTCAGATAACAAGGTCCACATAACAGGACCCAGAGATATGGCAAAAGCAGCCACATATAAAAGAATAGCGATCAAGACCAAAGTAGCGTTAATGCTAATAAAATTCTTAATTTCATTGCGCTTAAAGCTAAACAACTGTTTCTCGTTCAATAAAGGAGTTACGGCTGTAAACATTTCTTTTTGTGAATTATAAGATGTTCCTTCCAATCCGGTAAGAGCCGTCTTCATTTCCTGGTTCTCAATTTTCGATAAGGTTGTTTCATTAACATCATATGTGGCATTATTAAATGCCAGTGCAGCCATAGACAAGGCAATTGTCATCGCCGTTGTGCCAATGATCAGCAGAGGTTTACGTCCCAATTTATCTATGAGTCTTATAGCGACTAAAGTAAATACCAAGTTCGTCAATCCCACGACAATGGCTTGAAGAAATGAACTATCTGTACTTCCACCAGCTTGTTCAAAAATAGTCGGCGCATAATAAAAAATAGCATTGATTCCTGTGATCTGCTGAAAGAAAGCAATCCCTAGTGCAATAATCATGATGGTTTTCATTCGGCTGCTAAAGAGATCCGAAAAAGTTCCTTTTGCTTCTTTTTTTGCAATTCCTCTCTGAATTTCCTCTATCGTCAACTGGGCATATTCTTTCCCACCAATTCTGATCAATATTTTTTCTGCGACCTTCACTAAACTCAGTCTTTGGATCAACCAGCGCGGACTTCTCGGTACGGCAAAAAGAGCCACAAAATAAATAATGGCAGGAATAGCCTCAACACCTAACATCCATCTCCAGCTTTCGCCTTCCAAATCTTTTAAAAAGTAATTCGAAAAATAGGCGACGGATATACCGATCACAATATTCAATTGATTTAAAGAAACCAGGCTACCCCTTAGTTTTGGAGGTGCTATTTCGGCTATATATATGGGTGCAATTAAAATCGCTCCACCAATTCCGATTCCACCAATAATTCTGGCAATAACAAAAGAAACATATGTTGTTGCGGTTGCTGACCAAAGAGCGGATACTGTAAAGAGCATCGAGGTGATCAAAAGAACCTTTTTCCTTCCAAACTTATCACTCATGGGTCCTGCGACAATGTTCCCTGCCATGGCTCCAAAAATGACACAACCCACTGAAAAACCTAATTCCCAATCTGACATTTCAAAATAAGTACGAATACCGCTAACGGCACCTGAAATTACAGCACTGTCAAATCCGAGAAGGAATCCACCTAAAGCAACAATAAAACTAATAAAAAGCGTATATGACTTATTCATAATTGAGGGTAGGTTATTTGATTACATATTTATGTTGACTATTTCAAGACTATTGTTTGTATCGCATGAGCCGGCATAGACAATTTAGCTGTTTTTTGATCAATGCTTAACATATAATCAAGTTCCTTATCGCTGGAATTCATGGCCACTACAACAACACTCCCGTCAGCATTAAGAAAAGAGGTGGAACTTAAATGATTAGCCGTGGTCCCGGTAGAAATTCTCTTTGCTCCTGGACGGATAAACTTTGAAAAATGGCCAATGTAATAATAGGATCTTGTGAACATTAATTTTCCTGTTTCGGTATTTCCATGAACAGGCGAAAAACAGAGGTTGCCAACATGATTGGGCCCACCAGTCTGATCCAGTAAAATGTTCCAGTCGGTCCAGGCAACGGTACCATTGTTGAAATCATTGATCATTGCCTTACCATACCGCTCAGCTAGTTTTGGGTCATCATTCTCCAGTCTTTCAAGATCATATCCTTCGTTACATCCTTCAGTGAAGATCAGGTTTTTATCAGGATAGGCATCATTGACTCCAGCCACGTTTTTAAACATTGGCGTTCCGTCTTTCCAGTCTTCATACCAGTGAAAACCTGTTCCCCAAACATATTTATTTGCTTCAGGATCGCTTAAGATCACATTTGCCCTTTCAAATAATAAGTCTCTATTATGATCCCAAACGATTACTTTTTTATCTGCCATTCCTGAGTTCTCAAGTGTTGGCCCTAAATAGTTTTTTAAAAAGTCTCTTTCCTCCTCAGCAGAATAAATACAAGATTCCCATCGCTGTGTGGCCATGGGCTCATTTTGTATACTCAATCCCCAGATAGGAATTCCTTCCTTCTCGTAAGCTTCGATAAACTTGACATAATAATTTGCCCAGGACTGATAAAATTCAGGTTTCAACTTTCCTCCTTGCAGCATATTGCCATTTGTCTTCATAAAAGCAGGCGGACTCCAAGGACTGGCATACATCAATAGCTCTCCTCCGGCAGCTTCTATAGCCTTTTTAGTGAAAGGTAAACGGAATTTCCTGTCATGATCAATGTTAAATGTCTTTAATTCGGCGTCCCCTTCTTCCACATAGGTATAACTCCCGCTGGAAAAATCACAGCTATGGATAATGGTTCTTGCCAATGAATAACCAATTCCTTTATCGATGCTGTAATAGGCTTCCATAAATAAATCTTGCTGATCCTTATCAAGTTTGTAAAACGTTTCTGCAGAGGCATCGGTCAAGGCAGCGCCTATTCCTACAAAGGTTTGATGCAAGCGATCTTTATTGACTAAAATTGAAGCCTCTGTCTCGAGTGGTTGCTGAAATTCTTCAAAGCTTATTGTACCAGTTTGAGCCAGTTTAAGGTCAGTATTATGAGCTGTAGTATATACTGTCGTTTCAGAAAGGCTTATTGGCGTAACTTCTGATTCATCCTGAGGCATTTCTTTAATGGGCTTCTCACAGGCTGTAGTGATTATAGCAAGTGCAATTAATGTTATGGGTACTTTTGAATTCTTTCTCATTCGGCTTGAATTTTTTAAGTCAAGGCCAAATTTAACATTAATTATTTAAAAGTATTGATTGAACAATACTAATATCAAAGAAAAAGGGCGTAAGTGAATGGGACTTACGCCCCCTTTAAAATCTAAGGTTTTTATTGATAAACCCTTACATAATCGATCTCCATGGACGACTCTGTAAAATTTGTATCTATATCTCCTCCAAATGTCCCACCCATAGCGACATTTAGAATGATAAACTGTTCGAGATAAAATGGCCAGTTACTGTTATTTTTACTCGGAGGATTGTAACTGTAGTGAATAACTCCATCCACTGAAAATGTAATTGACTGACGTTTCCATACTACGGTGTACACATGAAATTCGTCTGAGACATCATTGATGGTTTGTTTTCCAGTATTTATAGTAGCTCCCGAACTTGATGGTGTATGTAAGGCACTAGACACATCTCCTTGCCTGTTACCAGCGTGCTCCATAACATCAATCTCTCCACATGCTGGCCATCCAGCTGTTGAAATATTGGATCCTAGCATCCAGATTGCGGGCCATGTACCACCTCCGGAAGGAAGTTTTGCTCTAACTTCAAGTTTACCATATTTAAAGTCATATTTCCCTTGAGTCAACATACGTGTAGAGGTATACTTAGAGCCTTCATAATCTTCTTTTTTCAAAGTAATCTTTAAAAAACCGTCATCCACGATGACATTCTCTGGTCGATCTGTATAGTATTGCGCTTCCTGATTTCCCCATCCACAAAGATTAGGACAACCATCACCCAAATCATAACCCCATTTTTCTGCGTCGGGACTTCCGTCTACATCAAACTCGTCTGACCAGACCAAAGTCTCAAAAGACTCGTCAGGAACCTCGGGTAAATTCCCTGCAGGAGGGTTTGACGGTGCACTTGGTCCACTGTCTCCACCACCACAGGAGATTAAAACAAATAATAATGCTGAAAACAATATGCTTGCTTTCAACTTAACACTTTTTAAAAAAATATTTTTCATAAACTAATTTTTAAATCTAGAAAAGCAAAAATAAGAAAAAGAATCTTGACGATTGACTTCTTTTTTTTTGGTGTTATTTGAATCTAATTTTTCTTTGAGAATACGACTCGGTATTGATCTATTTATTTCAAAATATTTTTCATCTCAACACTGTATCATGACAACTGCTCGTCCTTGTAAAATCTATTTCCTGAATCTTAGATCTATGACTTATTTTTTATTAAATTTATCACCATTCAATAGAGTGTATTTGTTACTCCAAACAGAGGATATAAATGATCTAATTTCATCTTAATTTCAGTACATTTGACATCCTTATCTTTAAGTTTTCCTTAAGACATACCCAATTTTCTGTTATCTAAATAATTACAATAGATAAGAATAATCAAATGACTGGTTTTCTATTATTTATATACACAAAATGAAAATTGTTTTATTTCGTTTTTAGAGCTATAGGCAAATTCTATAGTATACTTATATTATATTTTAAAAACCTATATATCAGGTATTTAAAACTATGTATTGTCATTTTTGAACTTTTTATAGCCGATTCTAGTTTTTTGAACTTTTTCACCAATTATTTGGTCTTTTAGAACAGCTCTTCCACTACCCTTTTCGAGAACTTAAAATCCATTTATCACACTGATTCTATTTTAATTTCCAATACTTGAATTTCTCTCTAAATCTAAAAAATTCAAAGTGATTTGAGCTGCATAAGACAGCCACTGAACAACTTAAAAAATAAAAAAATAACAACACAGAAAAAACTAAAATGAGTAACTTTACCCTATTCCAAAAAAACTAAATTTAAACCATTAAGTCATGAGCTATTACATCAACAAGACCTTAAAGAATATATCTTTTGAAGAAGGTATAGCCAGAATCACGGAGTCTCTAAAAAATGAAGGCTTTGGAATTTTAACTGAAATAGACCTAAAGGCTACCTTAAAAAAGAAACTGGATGTTGACTTTTACAATTATAAAATTCTTGGAGCCTGTAATGCCCCATTTGCATATAAGGCCCTTCAGTCAGAAGACAAAATAGGCACTATGCTGCCCTGTAATGTCATCGTACAGGAAAAGAACCTTGGTGAAATTGAAATTTCTGCCGTTGACCCAATGGCCTCGATGCAAGCCATTGAAAATGAGGATTTAGGCAGTTTGGCCAAAGAAGTCAAAATGAAACTTGAAAACTGTATCAAAGCACTATAGTGTAGTCATTTTTCCACAGCCTTGACCATAGAATATACATGTTGTGGTTTTATGAATGTTTTCAATCACTCTATAGGCCCTTCATAGCTGAATCTAAAGGTCTTTTGACCTAAAGAGACCCATTGACCTGCCAAATAATCCCAATACCCGTAATTCAAGTCGAATTCTGAAAGAAGGACACGATAAATTTCTTGACCGTCTCTTTCACCCATTGATTCAATAATAAGCTTCTCTCCTGAATCACCGTTGGTATACCAAAGTAAATCATCGATTCCATCTGTAGCATGTATAAAATTCAAATCGTAGGTGCCTATATCGCCAGTTTTACTATACACATAAGTACCCTCAAGAGAAGAAGGCCCAGACACTGGACTAATCATGATCAAATCATACAAAGCGCTATCAGGTAATGGTTCAAACAACCGGATCTGGCTAACCTCACCTTGACCAACATCAGATTCCCAATACATATCCGTGCGAATCTCAAACACGCTACCGTCGAGCTCATACTCATTATTAATTGGCTCAGGTGGTGAATCATCATCTGAACATGAAAGCGCCAGGAATAAGCTAAAAACAAGCAACACTGACCTATGCAACAAAAGGCTATTCATATAACTAAAACTAATATTTATTGAACTTATGATAGAATTCCCGAATGTATAATTAATTTTGCAAAATAAAACAACCAGCGATGAAATCATTTGAGGACTTAAAAATCAACAAGCCACAATTAAAAGCCTTAAACGATATGGGCATAGTTACACCCACGCCAATACAGGAGAAATCGATTCCGGCTGTGAATTCGGGAAATGATATGGTTGGACTGGCTCAAACAGGTACAGGAAAGACCCTTGCCTACCTGCTTCCTGTTTTAAAATCGCTTACTTTTTCTGACCAGACCCATCCAAGGGTTCTCATTATCGTGCCTACAAGGGAGCTGGTAGCTCAAGTCGTGTCTGTGGCCGAAGAACTCACAAGGTATCAAAACGTCAGGATTGCCGGTGTTTACGGAGGAGTAAATATCAATCCCCAAAAAGAAAGAATTGTTGAAGGGCTTGATATCCTTGTTGCCACCCCGGGAAGATTATTTGATCTGGCAGTTTCAGGAGTACTTAGACTTGCAGCTATTCAAAAATTGGTTTTAGACGAAGTGGACGAAATGCTTTTTATAGGATTCAGACCACAATTGCTAAACATTCTTGATATACTTCCCAAAAAGCGTCAAAGCATCATGTTTTCTGCAACCATCACAGAAGAAGTTGACACCCTCATACAAAGCTTCTTTAAGAGTCCTAAAAAAATAGAGATCGTACCTGTTGGTACTCCCCTCGAAAAGATCCAACAAAAAGGTATTGCCGTCCCAAATTATAAAACCAAGGTCAACTACCTAAATCACCTGCTTAAACAAGACGGATTAGATAAAGTATTGATCTTTACCAAAAACAAGAAAATTGCCGACCGACTGTCTGAAGATTTAAACGATACACTAGGAGAAGAATTGGATCTTATTCATTCCAATAAATCTCAAAATTACCGATTTCAGGCGATTGATAAATTTCAGGAAGGAACCATCAGAATTCTTATCGCTACTGATATTGTATCGAGAGGTATGGATATCCTAGGTGTTAGCCATGTGATCAATTTCGATGCTCCGGCATATCCGGAACAATATATTCATCGAATTGGACGTACCGGAAGGGCCAGGAAAAGCGGAGAGGCCATATTCTTATTCGTTCCGGGCGAGGAAGAAGCAGTCCTGGAAATCGAAATTCTGATGCAAACCGAAATTCCATTGGAAAAATTACCAGAAGCTGTAATTGTTTCAAAAGAATTGATGCCTGAGGAAAAAGACAATTCTTCTGAAAAAGAGATCGGCGGAAAAGAAAAACCAAAGCTAAAATCCGGATTGGCATTTCACGAAAAAAGTGAAAAAAATAAAAAAATAAATTTAGGCGGATCTTACAAAAGAGAGATCAAAAAAAAGTACAAAAAGCCTAAAACCAGGCCACCCAAGTCTAAAGGAAAAAAATAGCACATCCAGTACTAAAAAAATAATTGAATTTTTCTTGGTTTTTTTTCTGATGAATTACAATATTAAAAATGAATCTGCGTTGTATTATCTCATTAGTTTTTATTTTAAAACTAGGGAAAATTGTTATTGTTAAAGAAGAGAACTCTCCATGAAAATGGAGAGTTTTTTTATGCTTACTATTTTACTCAAATAGAATAATTAAAAACCACTTACTTGAAGTGCTAATTTAAAAAATAATTGATTTATTTTTTGCCTGGAGCAATATTAAAAATGAATCTGCGTTGTATAATCTCATTAGTTTTTTTTATTTTAAAACTAGGGAAAATTGTTATTGTTAAAGAAGGAAACTCTCCATTAATTTGGAGAGTTTTTTTATATTTCAATTCAAAGTTCAACTTCTAGTTTATTCCAGTACTTCTTTTAAAACTTTGCCTGAATGACTATTTGGAAATGAAATTTGCAATAGGTTGGAAATCGTCGGAGCAATATCAATGACCTCAACATATTCACGGCTTCTACCGGTTTTTACACCTTTTCCAAAAAACATGATTGGAACATGTCTGTCATAACTATATCCAGATCCATGGGTAGTACCAGTTTGTCTTTTGTAGATCATTCCAGGATTTGGAATCATGATAATATCACCAGATAATCTTTGATTATAACCATTTTGGATATAGGTCATAATTCCGGATGTGAAATCAGTAGTTTGGAGTGTTCTTGCAGTTACTACTTTACTCACACCTTCATAATTAATCATATCATCAGCCAATTGCTGAGAAACCATCGCCGCATCAAGATCCAACCTAGTTAAAGCATCCCTGTTCAAAAAGACCTGATTGTTCGAAAAGTTCTCAATTAAATCAGAGGCACCATAGTGTTTTTCACAAAGCTCATTTAAGTATACCTTAAAAGCGGCATAGTCAAAATACCCCGCAGGTAATTTCAAAGATTTTAAGTATGCAGGAATAGGTGCAACAGCATGATCAGCAGTTAAAAACAAGGTATAATTATCTTTACCCATCTTATGATCCAAGTAAGTCAGGAGCTCAGCCATATCAAGATCTAACCTTAAATAAGTGTCCTCAACTTCCTTGGAATCAGGACCATAACGATGACCTATATAATCCGGACTTGAAAAACTGATCGCCAAAAAATCTGTAAATTCTCGCTGACCTAGCTTTTCACCTTCTATAGCCGCTTTAGCAAATTCAACCAATATAGAATTGCCAGACGGGCTTTCTTTGATTAGATCATAATTACCATTTTTATCCTTTAAACTTTTCAAATCATGAGGAAAAACAGGTTTCTCTTCTCCATAAAATAAGCCTTCATATGGATTGTCATCTTCAATACTTTCGGTATAAGTTTTAATGGGATATAAGGTTTCCCATTTCTTTTCCATGTATGAAGCAGCCAGGCCATTCTTATTAAAATCATTGACCCATTTCGGTAAGGCATCCATAAAAAATGAAGAAGTGACAAATTTTCCGTCATTTTTTCCCACAAACCAATAAGAACCATTCGATGTATGTCCCCCGGGCAATACAGCAGATCTGTCTTTCAGCCCTATCGCTATTGTTTTCCCATTCATATTTTGAGACAACCTAAGCTGATCCGTTACTGTTGTCGCTAATAAGTTTTTAGGTGATTTTTGTTCATTTAATTCAGCTGTGCCTACTGCCTGATAATTAAAATCATCTACACAATAGATCATTTTCTTCGCATATTTATCGTACCAGTCATTTGCAATGATCCCATGTTGACTTCCTGTTGTTCCTGTATAAATAGAGGCATGACCCACCGCAGTTACAGTAGGCAGATAGTTATAATGGGCATTTTCATAGTTAAAACCTTGACTCAAAATTCTCTTAAAGCCATCCTCACCGTATCTATGATAAAACCGTGTCAGGTAATCATAGCGCATCTGATCTACTACTATTCCCACCACTAATTTGGGTCGGTCAACTTTTGTAATATCTTGAGCAAAAACAACAATAACTTTTTCATGATTTCTATTTTTGAGGCCAAATTTACGGATAAAAGCGTGTTTATATGTTCATATGTCAGCCAAATTTTAATATTTTAGCACTATTCTAATCGATATGAAATATTTTCACAATATTGGGCTTTATTTTATCATGCTGGGTCAGGTTTTTAAAAGACCGCAGAAAAGATCAGTATTCAGAGAAAGCCTATTTAAGGAAGTTGAAGAACTGGGCTTAAAATCTTTAGGTATTGTTGCCTTTATCTCCTTTTTTGTCGGAGGAGTTGTTGCCATTCAAACGGCATTGAATGTTGATAGTCCATGGATTCCAAAATACCTTATTGGCTTTGCCACTAAAAGATCTATTATTCTGGAATTTGCTCCTACCTTCATGTCAATTATACTCGCTGGAAAAGTAGGTTCCTACATCACTTCGAGTATTGGTACGATGCGGGTAACAGAGCAAATAGATGCGCTAGAGGTCATGGGTGTCAATGCTTTGAATTTTCTGGTACTGCCAAAAGTTATTGCAGCCGTATTCTTTTATCCTTTTATTGTATTATTGGCCATGTTTTTAGGTATTTTCGGAGGATGGATTTCTGGTTTTATGACCGGGTTATTTACATCAGACAGCTATATAGAAGGGATACGAATGGATTTTCAACCTTACTTGATCAGGTATGCCCTTATTAAAACCATGGTTTTTGCTTTTGTCATTTCAACGATTCCTTCATTCTATGGCTTCTATGTCAAAGGTGGTTCGCTGGAAGTAGGCAAAGCGAGTACACAAGCGGTAGTTTGGACAAGTATCGTGATCATACTACTAAACTATTTCCTAACTCAAATGCTCCTAGGATAAATGATAGAAGTTACAGACTTACATAAATCTTTTGGCGATCACCATATTTTAAAAGGTGTCTCAGCTACTTTTCACAAAGGTGATACCAGTATGATCATTGGAACCAGCGGATCTGGTAAAACAGTTTTTCTTAAATGTCTACTCGGTCTCTTTTCTCCGGAAAAAGGGGATATCTGTTATGACAACCGGCATTATAGTAAAATGACCTTGTCAGAAAAAAGAAATTTGCGTAAAGAAATAGGTATGGTTTTTCAGGGTGGTGCCTTATTTGATTCAGAAACAATAGAGAACAATATCAAGTTTCCTCTTAAGATGTTTACGGATCAAACAGAGGAAGAAATGAAAGACAGGGTTAACTTTGTACTAAATCGTGTTCACCTTGAAAATGTGAATGACAAATTCCCTGCGGAGCTTTCGGGAGGAATGCAAAAAAGGGTAGCCATTGCCAGAGCTATAGTGATGAATCCCAAATATTTGTTCTGTGATGAACCCAATTCAGGCCTTGATCCTAAAACAGCTATCGTTA
>CBDULU010000026.1:0-11660 GCA_965368155.1 uncultured Flavobacteriaceae bacterium | reverse complement strand
TACGACCAAAAAAGACCTGACAAGCATAGGGAATATGGCTTTTATGGCTTTGATTGGAATCATCATTGCCTCAATAGTAAATATGTTCTTACAGAACGAAATGATGTATTGGATCATTAGTTACCTGGGCGTAGCTATTTTTGTCGGCCTGACAGCATATGATACCCAAAAGCTAAAGGAAATTGCAAACAGGGGTTTTGCCAATGAAGAAGGAATGGAAAAAATGTCGATCATGGGTGCATTGACCTTGTATCTGGATTTTGTCAATCTCTTTCTGTTTTTACTGAGAATTTTCGGTGATAGAAAATAAATAATAGTTATTTGCTTACATAGGTTTATGGGAAATTACAAGCCAAAAAAACGACTGGAGGCCAGTGAATACATTACCGGAGTTCTTAAAGGAGACAGGGTATTGTTGTCAAGGGCAATAACAATCGTGGAGAGCAGTTTGGCTAGTGACAAAATTTTGGCAAAAGACATTATTCAGGCGATTTTACCTAGTTCTGGGAATTCAATAAGAATAGGTATTACCGGGGTTCCCGGAGTAGGGAAGAGTACTTTTATAGAAGCTTTTGGAAAACATTTGATCACACTCGGTCATAGGGTAGCCATTCTTTCTATTGATCCCAGTAGCCAACGATCTAAGGGCAGCATTCTTGGAGATAAAACAAGAATGGAGGATCTCGCTACCAGGGAGGAAGCTTATATAAGACCTTCTGCTTCAGGAGACACTTTAGGAGGAGTTGCCAATAAAACAGGTGAAACCATGTTGCTTTGTGAAGCTGCAGGTTACGATGTGATACTCATAGAAACCGTAGGAGTGGGGCAATCAGAAACAGCAGTCCACGGCATGACAGATTTCTTCCTTTTACTCATGCTATCCGGAGCCGGAGATGAATTACAAGGAATTAAGAAAGGTATCATGGAAATGGCTGATATGCTAGTGATCAATAAGGCTGATGGAGATAATATCAAGAAAAGTCAAATGGCCAAAATACAATATCAAAATGCCTTACATATATTTCCTCAGGCTGAATCAGGTTGGACTCCCTTGGTAAGCACGGCTTCAGCACTTAAAAATATTGGAATTGCTGAGGTTTGGGATAAAGTCGTTGAATTCAAAAAACTGGTTGATGAAAACGGTTATTTTAAATCAAACAGAAAAGAGCAACAAATACAATGGATGTACAATAATATCCATGAAGAATTAAAACAACTCTTTTACGGATCAAAACACATTGCGGAACATCTGAAAATCCTTGAGAAAGAGATCGTCGATGCCAAGGTTTCTCCAGTGAAGGCTGCCGAAAAGATCATTCAGGAATTCAAATCTACCTTATAAGGTTTAGACCATAAAAAAAGGCCCTTCCAATTGAAGGGCCTTTTCATTTTATAGATCTGGTCTTATTCGTTTGCCAAATACATTTTCATGATCTTTATGGCTGATTCTGCGATGACGGTTCCCGGACCGAAAACAGCAGCGACCTTTCTTTCAAATAAATAATCATAGTCCTGAGCTGGAATAACTCCTCCGGCGAAAACCATGATGTCTGATCTTCCAAGTCTGTCTAATTCATCAATTAACGCAGGGATTAAGGTTTTATGTCCGGCTGCCAAACTTGAGGCGCCAACAAAATGCACGTCATTTTCGATAGCCTGTTTAGCGACTTCCTCAGGTGTTTGGAACAAGGGTCCCATGTCAACATCAAAGCCAAGGTCGGCAAAACTTGAAGCAACCACTTTGGCACCCCGGTCATGTCCGTCCTGTCCCATTTTGGCGACCATTACTCTTGGTCTTCTACCTTCCAGTTCTGCAAAATGATCAGCAAGCTTTTGAGCCTCAGCAAAAGTTTTATCATCGCTTACTTCTTTTCTGTATACACCACTGATCAATTTGGTGTCAGCTTTATGTCTTCCAAAGTGTTTCTCCATGGCATCGGAGATCTCACCCAGGGTAGCAAAATTTTCAGCCGCATCGACCGCAAGTTCCAATAAATTCCCTTTACCACCTCCAGCACAGTCTTCAATGGCTTTTAATTTAGCACTCACAATGGACTGGTCTCTTTGAGATTTCAGCTTATTCAATCTTTCGATCTGTGAAATCCTTACGGCAGTATTATCTACCTCAAGAATTTCAATATCCGAAGCTTCCTTGGTTTGAAATTTGTTGACGCCAACAAGAATGTCTTGCCCGGAATCAAGTCTTGCTTGTTTTCTTGCAGAGGCCTCTTCGATTCTCATTTTAGGCACGCCTGTTTCAATGGCTTTTGCCATGCCTCCTAATTCCTCAACTTCTTCAATCAGTTTCCAGGCTTTTTTAGCAATTTCTTCAGTAAGGTATTCCACATAAAAAGAGCCCGCCCATGGATCTACTGATTTTGTGATCTGGGTTTCTTCCTGGATAAAGATTTGAGTGTTTCTGGCAATACGTGCAGAGAAATCTGTTGGCAGGGCAATGGCTTCATCCAGCGCATTGGTATGCAAGGATTGTGTTCCACCCAGACCTGCGGCCATGGCTTCGATGCAGGTTCTGGCTACATTGTTGAAAGGGTCTTGTTCACTTAAACTCCATCCCGAAGTCTGGCTATGTGTTCTCAGCGCCATTGACTTAGGGTTTTTAGGATCAAATTGTTTGATGATCTTGGCCCAAAGCATTCTGGCAGCACGCATTTTAGCGATCTCCATAAAATGATTCATGCCAACCGCCCAGAAAAACGACAATCGGGGTGCAAATTCATCAATCTTTAATCCGGACTTCAATCCGGTTCGTATATATTCCAATCCATCTGCAAGGGTATAGGCCAGTTCAATATCAGCTGTTGCTCCTGCTTCCTGCATATGGTAACCACTGATCGAAATAGAATTGAATTTAGGCATATTGTTAGTGGTATACTCAAAAATATCCCCAATGATCTTCATCGATGGAAGTGGAGGATATATATAGGTATTACGCACCATAAATTCCTTCAAAATATCATTTTGGATCGTTCCACTAAGCTTGTCAAGACTTACGCCTTGTTTTTTCGCAGCAGCGATATAAAAGGCCATAATTGGTATTACCGCTCCATTCATGGTCATCGATACCGACATTTTATCCAGTGGAATCTGGTCAAAAAGAATCTCCATATCGAGTATTGAATCGATGGCGACACCTGCCTTCCCTACATCACCCGTAACCCTGGGGTGGTCTGAATCATAGCCCCGGTGTGTTGCCAGGTCAAAAGCGACCGATAGCCCTTTTTGTCCCGCGGCAAGGTTTCTTCTATAGAAAGCATTTGATTCCTCAGCTGTTGAGAATCCCGCATATTGTCTTACTGTCCAGGGTCGTGATACGTACATCGTACTATATGGCCCTCTGGTAAAAGGGGGTAATCCAGCAGCAAAATCCAAATGCTCTGCTTGTTTTATATCTTCTTTGCTAAATGTGTTTTTTACAGGGATGCCTTCAGGAGTGATCCAGGGAGCCTGGTTCTCAGAAGGTCTTATTTTTTCTTCAACACTTGTGTTGATCGTTAAATCAGAAAAATCCGGTCTCATATCTCCAAAGCTTTAGTAGTTTTTGAAATTTTTTGTTGGATCTCAGTCAGGGTTTTAAAAATGTCGGATCTTACATGAAGGAATCCGTCAAGTCCGGCTTCTACAAGTGATTCCTGTATACCTTCAGGGTTTCCAGCCAATAAAAGTACCTTAGAAGAATTCTGTGCTCTGAAATCTTTTACAAAATCTAAGGCTGACTCCTGGTAGTCAGGATCAGAGCTGCAAATAACGACAACATTCGAATGGGATGCAGCTGTTTTTTCAGCCGCCTCTTTATAGGAATTAAAGCTCTTTTCACTTTCGATTTCGAATGCGCCAACACCCATAAAATCATAGGCAAAGGCGGCTCTGGCCTTTCTCATTGTGAGTTGACCAAAACTTGCGATTTCAACGATTGGTCTATAACCCTTTTGCGTTACAAAATGCTCAGTAGTATATCTGATTTTTTCCATTTCCATACCTGCTCTTTGACGAACCAGTAATTTTGGATCTTCGTTCTTGTTCTCATGATCCAGGATATCCTCAGAAACGGTTTCCATCAGGTTAGGATATTTATTTACACCGACCATAGCTATCCTTCTTTGCGATAAGAGCTTGATCTTTTTTATCCTGATCTCTGCGATCTGTGACTGTATCTTTTCATTTTTCGTTTGCGCAATAAAGCCTCCGGAACTTTCGATGTTTTTAAAAACTGCAAGCGCATTTTGAGCCATTTGTAAACTCAATTCTTCAATATAATACGATCCGTCTACCGGATTGGAGACCTTTCCAAAATAAGATTCTTCCTTTAGAATGGTGGTTATATTTCCAGCGATCCTCCTTGAAAAATCATTAGAATTTTTAAACTCATGATCATAGGGATCCAATTCAAGACCATCAACATTGCCCAGTAAAGCAGCCATGGCTTCTGTTGTACTTCGAAGCATGTTCGTATTGGCATCCGTTACAGATTTTGACCAGACTGATGTTTTGGCCGATAATCCAACTTTTGGATTGATCACCTCATATTTGGAAGCTATCTGTGATAAAAGACTATTGAATACTCTGAACTTGGCTATTTCCACAAAATATTCTGAACTAAGTCCTAGAATAAAGTGAAGATTGCCAAAAATTTCCTTTGCGGACCATTCTTTCCGGTTCATTTCTTCAATCAAAAACACAAGAGAATTAAGGGTGTAAGCAATTTCCTGTACCTGATTCGATCCGGCATCCTGGTAAATGGTTCCAGATACTGTCAGTGTTTTAAAATTCGGATAATCGCTAAAAATGTTGGTCAGCTGACTTGCCTGATCCAGGAGATCACCATCAAGAGAACCCGTTTCGAGATATTGGTTGAAAATGTCAAGGTCAATATAACCATTGACGAGTTTAGGATCTATAGATTGGCTCTCAAGAAAAGATTTATAAGAAGTACCAAAGGAAAAAGATGCTTTGTTGACTAGAAATGATACGGCAATACCATTAAAATCTATATCTTTAAGTAATTCGTCGGCTGCAACTGCTGTACTGATCTCAAAAAGGAGGCCCGTCATGCCCTCCCCTAAGGCTTTTAAGGCCAGTTGATTCGCCTTAGTAACATCATCAACAAGGATTCTCCTGTAATTGACTACCTGAGCACTATTTTCTCCTGTATTTTTTAATAACTCCTTTTGATCCTCTTTGGTATAAAAAGGCTGGAGATTGATTCCGTTAAGATTTTTCCAAACAAGTCTTTTATCAAAATCGGCTCCTTTCAGGTCAATATTGGCTTTATTTATCCAATCTTGCTTTGTTGGAGCAATAAAATCCTGAAACAGCATTTTTTCTTTGCTATCGTTATTCATAATCTATGTTTATGTTCTACAATTTGATTTTACTAATTAGCACCATAAATTTAATCATTAAATGCTCACAAGCGTACCCGAAAATCTTTCATGAATGGCTTTGTCTAATGTTTCACGATGATCTGGATGGGCAACATCTCTCAACGCGCATGCTCTTTGTCTCAAATTTTTTCCAAACAACTCAGCAACTCCGTATTCCGTTGCAACGAATCTGGCATGTGCTCTGGTGGTCACAACTCCGGCACCCGGTTTCAAGGAGGGGACAATCTTAGAAAGCCCTTTTGCTGTTGTTGAGGTAATAGCAATAATAGGCTTTCCACCTTTTGACAGTGCTGCTCCTCTCATAAAGTCCATTTGTCCACCGACACCTGAGAACATTCTCAAACCAATTGAATCCGCACATACCTGACCGGTCATATCAATTTCAATAGCAGAGTTAATGGCAGTAACTTTAGGATTTTGTCTGATGATGGCAGTGTCATTTACATAGGCGATATCAAGCATTTCAATTTCGGCGTTGTCATCCATAAAATCGTAAAGTCTTCGGGTACCCATGGCAAATCCGGAAACTATTTTATAGGGATTTAATTTTTTCTTGGCGCCATTCACAACACCTTTTTCTACTAAATCAACAATTCCTTCTGAAAACATCTCTGTATGAACACCAAGATTTTTATGGTTGTGAAGATAAGTTAGAACAGCATTTGGAATTCCGCCGATTCCCATTTGCAGGGTGGCCCCATCTTCGATAATCTCGGCTATATTTTTCCCAATTCTTTTTTCAGCATCAGTTGGCGCAACGAATTTCATTTCATGTATTTCTTCATCAACCATCACACAGGCATCAAAGTTGTTTAGATGAACGATACCATCTCCGAAAGTTCTGGGCATATTCTTGTTGATCTGTGCAATTACTTTTTTACCTTTTTCAATCGCGGAAATCACGATATCCACTGATACTCCCAAGGAACAAAATCCGTGTTTATCAGGGTGAGAAACATTGACAAGAACTATATCCAGGTCCATATAGCCCTGACGGAACAAACTTGGAATATCACTCAGAAAGATTGGAATATAGTCGGCAGTTACACCTATCATATTTCTAATATTACCTCCAATAAAAAAGGCGTTGGTATGAAAGCTATCTTTCAACTCGATTGCAGTATAGCCACATTCACCTTCAGTATGTAAATGAACAATTTCTACTCCTTTTAATTCCGGACCTCTGTCAACCATCGCTTTTACTAAAGCTTGCGGGGTTGCTGCACCTCCCTGGATTAATACCCTGTTTCCTGATTTGATCAATTTAACAGCTTCTTGTGCTGTCATAATATTGGGAATTTTCATGTGTTGTTTATTTTGAAGTGATAATTATTGATTTTCTGTTATGGTTTAAGATAAAAAACTTAAAATGATACCTGCTGCGATCGCCGATCCGATCACACCTGACACATTAGGTGCCATGGCATGCATCAACAGGTAATTGTGAGGATCTGATTTTAATGCCTCGGCATGCACGACCCTTGCGCTGTCGGGAACTGCTGAAACTCCAGCTGCACCAATTAAAGGGTTGATCTTGTTGTCACCTTTTAAGAAACGATTCATAAATTTAGCAAAAAGTAGACCTCCCATAGTGGCTATGACGAAAGAAATCGCTCCTAAACCGAAAATAAGCAGTGAATCTTTGGTGATAAATATATCAGCCTGTGTTGAAGCCCCAACTGTGACGCCAAGAAGAATCGTTACAATATCGATGAGTTTGGTTCTTGCCGTATCTGCCAGTCTTTCGGTTCTTCCGGATTCTTTTAAAAGATTGCCAAAGAACAACATACCCAATAATGGTAATGCACTAGGAGATATAAAGGTAGTCAATAATAAGGCTACCACGGGGAAGATCATTTTTTCCTTTTGGGAAACCGCTCTTGGCGGTTTCATTCTGATTTTTCTATCTTCTTTGGAAATCAACAATCTCATCAAAGGAGGTTGAATCACTGGAACAAGTGCCATATAAGAATAGGCTGCAATGGCTATAGGCCCGATCAGATTTTTAACTGTGGTACCATCTGCCAGAATATTGACACCATTGGCAAGTTTCGAAGATAAAAAGATCGCGGTAGGGCCATCGGCACCACCTATGATCCCGATCGCACCGGCTTCGGGCAAATTAAAACCTAAATAAAGCGCTCCTATAAAAGTAGCAAAGACACCTATTTGGGCAGCAGCACCCAATAGCATAAGTTTTGGGTTGGCAATGAGAGAAGAGAAATCGGTCATGGCTCCAATGCCCAAAAATATCAAGGGAGGATAGATTCCTTTTACTACACCAAAGTATAAATAATTCAATACAGAACCACTTTCATAGATCCCTGTTTGATTTCCAGGAACAAAGGGCACGTTACCAATAATGACTCCCGCTCCTATAGGAATAAGTAGCAAGGGTTCATAATCGTATTTGATACCGAGATAAATAAAGATGATCCCTATCAAAATCATGATCAGGTTTCCGGAAGTTGCATTGGCAAATCCTGTAAAATTATAGAACCTCTTTAATCCGTTGAAGGCTTCTGAAGTAGTTGATCCAAGTTCATTGTCCAGGCTTTGAGCAATTCCGTCAAGCGAGGCGATCTCTATTGGTTCGGCAAGGCTCCCCATGCTCAATAAAGGCTGCAATAGCAGCAGCAAGGCCAGGGCTCCAAATATGATAAATAATCTTTTCATTGTTTTTTCTTTTGTGGGAATAAATGAGTTTCAAATTTCTGTCAGACGCTATGGTCTTTTCATTTCATTTATTCAAGTTCTATCATTACTTCGTTTTGTAGTACTTTTTGGCCCGCTGTTACGAGTACAGCAGTAATCTTGCCTGCTTTTTCAGAAGTGATGTTATTTTCCATTTTCATGGCCTCCAATTGAACCAAACGATCACCTACCTGAACTGTATCGCCCACTTTCACATCTACAACCATTATAGATCCGGGAATTGGAGCGAGAATTTTTGTCTTTTTAGAAGAGGGGTTAACTTTGAGCGGTTCAACGGGTCTTTTCGAAGCAGATCTCACCAAAGTTGGAGTTTTGGTGGTTTTAACTTCCTCCTTAAGCTTTACTTCGTATTTGGTTCCATTGACTTCAAGCTCAATATTGTTCCCTTCATGTGACAATAGGTTAACCTTGTAATTATTATCGTGTACTTTGAATTTAAATGATTTCATTTTTTCTGAATTTCTGGTTTTTCAAGTCATTGAGTGGTTCATATTCATAATCTATGATGAATACCATAAATTTTTGAACTCCATGGTGAATATGACTTTTCGGCCTTTTTAATAGTCAATATTGGGTTTTCAAAATCGTGCTGTTCATTGAGGTACATGTGAATGGCTGCGGCAATGACAGCAGCTTCTTCCCCTGTAAAATTTTCATTTGCAGCGATAGGAATATCCTTAATTTTCTTGTCGGGACCCTTTGTGATGATTTTATATATATAGAGCATCACCGGTAAACCGAATTTAAAGAACAGAGAAAGAATCAATAGGGCGCTGAAGACAATCACCAGGCCTGAAAACAGGATCAGATACCCTTCTCTTAATTGCGACATTAAAATAATAGTTGGTATCATTATAATGGAATATTTGAATGTTTCTTTGGAGGATTAACCTCTTTTTTATTAGCTAACAACTCAAGAGCTCTGATGATTCTGAAACGTGTGTTCCTTGGCTCTATGACATCATCGATAAAGCCATATTTTGCAGCTTCATACGGATTGGCGAATTTTTTAGTGTATTCATCTTCTTTTTGAGAGATGTATTCTCTTTTTTCTTCTTCATCATCAATTTTGTTGATGTTTCTTCCTTCCAAAACCTCTACAGCACCTTTTGCTCCCATTACGGCAATTTCTGCAGTTGGCCATGCATAGTTGACATCTCCTCTAAGTTGCTTACAACTCATGACATCATGGGCTCCACCATACGATTTACGTAAAGTAATAGTGACCTTAGGAACAGTGGCTTCACCGTAAGCGAATAGTAATTTGGCACCATGAAGTATGATTCCACCGTATTCCTGCCCCGTTCCAGGAAGGAAACCTGGTACATCAACAAGTGTTACAATTGGTATATTGAAGGCATCACAAAAGCGCACGAAACGAGCCGCTTTTCTGGAAGCTTCGATGTCAAGCACACCGGCATAATACTTAGGCTGGTTTGCCACAATACCCACAGGGCGACCATTGAAACGCGCAAATCCAACAACAATGTTCCTTGCATAATTCCTATGAACTTCCATAAATTCACCCCGGTCAGTAATGGTTGAAATTACATTCACCATGTCATAAGGTTGGTTGGGGTTTTCAGGAATGAATTCGTTTAATATATCTTCAAGTCTGTCAATGGGATCCGTACATTTGATAATCGGTGGATCTTCCAGATTGTTTGAAGGAAGATAACTCATCAGTTTTCTCATCAAAAGAATGTTTTCCTCATCATTTTCTGCCAAGAAATGTGACACTCCTGATTTTGTGGAATGGATATGTGCTCCCCCTAATTCTTCTGCTGTTACCACTTCTCCGGTAACAGTTTCCACTACTTTTGGTCCCGTAACGAACATATAACTTGTCTTGTCGGTCATGATGGTAAAATCAGTAAGTGCCGGAGAATATACAGCACCCCCCGCACAAGGTCCCAGGATAGACGAGATCTGCGGAATCACACCTGAAGCCATTATATTTCTTTGAAAAATCTCCGCATAACCTGCAAGAGACCTGACTCCTTCCTGGATTCTGGCACCACCACTATCATTTAATCCGATGACAGGAGCCCCAATTTTCATGGCCATATCCATGACCTTACATATTTTTAAGGCATAAGTTTCAGAAAGTGACCCTCCAAAAACTGTGAAATCTTGAGAAAACACATATACTATTCTTCCATCTATTGTTCCATGACCAGTGATCACGCCATCAGAAAGGAATTTTTGTTTGTCAAGTCCAAATGATTTTGTCCGGTGGGTGACGAACATATCGAATTCTTCAAAACTATCATCGTCAAGAAGCAAGTCTATTCTTTCACGGGCCGTTAGTTTACCTTTGGCGTGTTGAGAATCGATTCTCTTTTCTCCCCCTCCTAATTTGGCTTTAACTCTTTTTTCAATGAGTTCATTAATTTTTGTCTGATTAACCATGGGTTTTAATTTAAATGGTATCTAATATTTTGATTTCCTTTTGCGATCTGAAAAGGTGGATTTACTTTGAGCAAAGTTCTGTAAGGACTCCATGTGTAGATCTGGGATGAAGAAATCCTATGTTCAAGCCTTCTGCACCTGCTCTGGAAACTTTATCTACCAGTTGCACGCCTTTTTTAGAAATGTCTTCCAGTGCTTTAGTAGTATCCGGCACGGCAAAAGCAATATGATGCATTCCTTCGCCTTTTTTCTCTATGAATTTACCAATGGGTCCATCAGGAGATGTGCTTTCCAGTAATTCAATTTTAGTGTCTCCAACTTGAAAAAATGCGGTTTTTACTTTTTGGTCTTTAACTTCTTCTACCGCATAGCATGTTAAACCTAAAACTTCTTCGTAATATTTTCTGGATTCCTCAATGCTTTTTACTGCGATTCCGATGTGTTCGATGTGACTGATATTCATTTTTTGTAATTTTTGTTAATCGTGTTTAAAATACCATGCAAAATTATCCATAAGAAAGACTTCAAAACATGACTAATGTCATCACCTGTTTTACGGGTGTAACATGTTTCAAATTTTTTAATTAGAAAGGGATTTGATTTTGAATTTTTGAATCAAATTCGGCAAAGCAGCAAAATATTCTGAATTAATTATTGCTTTCATTAGGAATTTCGCAACCTACTAATTTGATCTTTTACAGTGATTTACGTCAGTGATTCAGTGCTTTTCTCCAAGGTGTTTAGATAGTTTAGAACTACAGATCTTTTTCGCGGATAATTTTTTTAATTAAAGCGATTTGGCCCAAATGATAATGAGAATGTTCAATAATTCCTTGAAAATTTCGGTAATAGGTACCGTATTTTTCATCGATCATGATACTCCAAAGCTCCTGATCAGTCAATTTTTCGATCAGTTTAGCAAATTCCTCGGCTTCTTCCCAGGTTTTTGAAAGTAAAAGATCCCAATCTTTTTTGGAATTGATAGGTGGGAGGTCAAAACTGTATTTATCTCTTGCGTCCAAGGGTTTGTTCTGTAAAACCTGCAATACAGCATTGATATAGTAATTGATATGAAAAACAAGTGATGCTATTGTGTTAAATTCGTGTACCTTTACATTGGCTTCTTTCCAG
>CBDULU010000025.1:0-12024 GCA_965368155.1 uncultured Flavobacteriaceae bacterium | reverse complement strand
CTAAAAAATATGAAAGCCCTTTGTATGTATATGATGCTGAAAAGATTATTTCTCAGTACAACAAACTTACAAATGCATTTGCATCAGTTAAAAATTTAAAAATAAACTACGCAGCCAAGGCGCTTTCTAACATAAGTGTACTTAAAATTTTTAACTCTTTACAAGCAGGTTTGGACACCGTTTCTGTACAGGAAGTACAATTGGGTTTAAAAGCAGGATTTGAACCAAAGGATATTATTTTTACTCCTAACGGAGTATCCCTGGACGAAATAGAACAGGCCATGAGCTTGGGAGTTCAGATCAACATCGATAATATCTCAATTTTGGAACAATTCGGACAAAAACACCCGGAGGTTCCGGTTTGTATCAGGATGAATCCTCATGTTATGGCGGGTGGTAATAAAAAGATCTCCGTAGGTCATATAGATTCCAAATTTGGCATATCCATTCATCAACTTCCACATATTCACAGGGTCGTTGAAAATACGGGTATGTTGATCACAGGTGTGCACATGCACACAGGTTCTGATATTTATGATATTGATGCCTTTTTAAGGGCTACTGAAATACTTTTTAATGTTGCAGCTTCATTCGAGAACCTCGAATACATCGATTTTGGAAGTGGTTTTAAAGTGCCTTATAAAGAGGGAGATATACAAACTGATATTGAAGAATTAGGTGAAAAATTATCTAAGAGATTTAATGATTTTTGCAAAGAATTTGGTAGAGAACTTACCTTGATGTTTGAACCAGGTAAATTTCTTGTGAGTGAGGCTGGTCAGTTTCTGGCCAATGTAAATGTAGTTAAGCAAACCACATCTACCGTATTTGCAAGTGTTGACAGCGGTTTAAATCATTTGATCCGCCCTATGTTCTATGATTCATATCATCATATTGTCAACATTTCAAATCCTGAAGGAAAGAAAAGGTTTTACACCATTGTTGGTTATATCTGTGAGACTGACACCTTTGGAACCAACAGACAGATCTGTGAGATCAAAGAAGGTGATATTTTGAGTTTTCAAAATGCAGGAGCTTATTGCTATTCGATGGCCTCCAACTACAATTCGCGATACAGACCGGCTGAAGTATTGGTTTATAAGGGTAAGGATTATTTGATCAGAGAACGGGAAACAATTGAAGATATCATCAACAAGCAAGTTGATGTAAGTATTGAACTATAGAATTTTTGAAGCGTCTTTTGATGTGTAATACTAATAAGCCGGCAGACTAAAATCAGTATCTACAATATGCTTTACCTTTTGGTTTAAGGTTTTCATGGAGTTATAATTAGAATGTTCTAATGTGATCATGACAAGTTCCTCATCAGGATATTGCATCAGAGACGTAGTAAAGCCGTTCCATTTACCATTGTGATAGATCACTTTATTATTTTCATCTTCTTTGATCCTGAAACCAAAACCATAAGGCACCTTTCTTTTGTATTTTGTTTCGCCACGTGTATACATTTGAGCCAGGGTGTTCTCAGAGATGATCTTACCCGAATTTAATCCCTGAATCCATTTCAACATATCTTCCGTAGTGGAATAAACGTTCTTATCACCTACTATGGCGTCGTTGACCGTTCCTCCAATTTTAGCGTGCCATCTTCTTCGGTAAATTCTGTATCCATCCAGTTGCCCTTCTTTGACCGAATCCAATTCATATCGATACACAAAGGTGTTTTTCATATGCAATGGCTTAAAGATCCTATCCTCAACAAACTCACCAAATTCACGATCAGTTACTTTCTCGACTATAGAAGCCAACACAAAATAACCCGTATTGGAATAATCAAAATTAGCCCCAGGACTAAAGAACCGCATGACATCATGCTTATTGATCATATCCATCATTTCTTCATTGGATGGTGCATGTTCCTTATCCCATTTATGTTCTGCCAACCAAAAATATTTTGGCAAACCTGAAGTATGGTTCATCAATTGTCTTATCGTCACTTCTTGGTAAGGAAAATCAGGAAAGAATTTGATCACCTTATCATCAAGACCCAATTTACCTTCTTCATATAAGATCAATACTGCAGCTGCCGTAAACTGCTTAGAAACAGATGCAAGTTGAAATACGGAAGTATCATCAATTTTTGATTTTTCTTTAAAGTCGGCATAACCATAATGGTTTTTAAAAATAACCTTACCTTTTTTAGCAATGATCACACTGCCGTGAAAATCGTGTCTTTTGTTGTAGCGCTTGAAGAGAGAATCAAGTTTATGATTCACTTTGAGTGTCGTTTCCTCCGGATAAAAAACCAAAGGCACATCCTTGTTCAAACTTTCTTCCGTAGCAATGGCTCCATAGTTATTATCTCTTATGGATGTTGATACGCTGAAACTGTTCAGAACAAAGAAAATAATAAGTAGGAAATACTTAATATTAACACTCCTTTTCATACAAATTTTGTTACTGTTTTAAAGACGTGGCAAAGTATAAAAAATGATTGAAACTGCAAAAATATTAACAAAGCATTCACAGTCTTTTGATTTTATAATATGACTTGGTAATTAACCTATCAGCTCAATTCTTTAGATCAAATCAGATGATAAAATAGAATTACCATATCAAACCACGTGCTTTATAAACGAATAAAAACTCATTTTATTGAATCAAGCGCCAATTTGCCTCCTTTACTAACCTACATATGAATTGATTAGTCAATAATTTCTTTTTCTTAGGTCGCTATTTTTGTGCTTGCCTTTGACTTGATCCATTGGTCTATCTGTTCCTCTAAGATCGCCAGTGGAATACAACCCGTTTGCAAAACCATATGATGAAATTCCTTGATATCAAACTCGTCCCCAAGTGCCTGTTCAGCCCTACTCCTTAATTCCATGATCTTTAACTGGCCAATTTTATAGGATAAGGCCTGCCCCGGATTTGCCATATATCTTTCAATTTCACTTGTGATACTAGCCTTTGACTCGGCTTCATTTTCAAGAGAATACTGAATCGCCTGTTCTCTGGTCCAGCCCATAGCATGTATGCCGGTATCGACAACCAATCGAATGGCCCTATGCATTTCTGCACTTAAATTACCAAAATACTGATAAGGATCATCATAAAGTCCCAATTCCTTGCCAAGTGACTCTGTATACAAAGCCCAGCCCTCTCCATAAGCACTATACCATAAAATTTTCCTGAATTTTGGCAATGAATCATTTTCTTGAGTCAATGCAATTTGGTAATGATGTCCGGGTATGGCCTCATGCAAAAATAAGGATTCATCACTATAAGTGTTATAGGCAGATGCATCTGGAATAGGGACATAAAAAATACCTGGTCTGTCATCCTTTAAGGAACCTAGATTGTATTCTGCACTGGCAGAAGCTTCCCTGAAAGTCTCTGTTCTTTTCACAATAAACCCGGTTTTAGGCTCCTCTGAGAACAACTCTCTTAATTTGGGTTTCATCTTATTGTGAATCTTGTTAAAATTCTCAAGGACCTGTTCTGGCGTTGTAAAAGGCATTAATTGTTTATTTTCCCTGACATGATCAAAGAAGGAGACAAGATCTCCGTCAAATCCTACTTCCTCCTTAACCTTTTCCATTTCTGATAAAATTCGAGCTACCTCGTCCAATCCAATCTGGTGTATCTCCTTAGCAGATAAATTTGTGGTTGTATATTTTTTTATGGCGAACTGATAGTACTCCTGCCCATTGGGAATCGCATCGATACCACTGGAATTTCTACCCGCTTGTAAATAATCCGTACTTACATAATCGTGCAGGCTTATAAATGCAGGTATGAGTCTTTCTTTGAGCATGTTGCGATAAGCCTGTTCCAATCTTTCTTTATCCTCTTGACTGAATGAATTTGGAAAATTCTTGACTGGTTCGTAAAATAAATGCGCATCGATATTTTCGTTAGTCATCGCACTTAATTGGGGCACGACCTTTAGTATCAAAGAACTCGGTAAAATATACCTGATTCTGGCACCTTCTTTCATTCTTTCTTCTGCAGTTTGCAGCCAAATCACAAATCCATCAAGTCGTTTCAACCAATTCTCATAGTCCTCAACAGTTTTAAAAGGCTGGGCGCTGGTTCCGCTTGCAAATTGACCCATGGCCAAGTTTCTACTCCACATCTGATCAATTGGGAACAACTCACTTCTGTATTTCAAACGCTCCAAATTGATATTGCAATCCCATAATAAAACAGCTTTGCTTATGGAATCAACAGCAGATAGATATTTGCTTTCAAACTTTTCTGTTTTGGCTTTAAACCTCGTATAAAAAGCGATACTACTATCTTTGTACGACTTAGATAAATAATTCGGAAATACCGCATTAAATCTTTTATCGCCAGCAGTAGTAGCCATTAGAGGGTCAAGCGCCATGGATCCATCATAATAGTCATCAAGTAGTTGAGAAAACTCCAATCTTATTTCGGCAGGGTTTTGAATATTCGCTTCAGACTTATCTTTCTCACAAGCAACCAAAACGAGCAGCAGACTTAAAGCAGTCCATATATTATTTTTCATGTTCAGGTATTTAAATAGGTTTAAATATAAAAAAAAGAGCCAACATAAGCGTTTTCTTATCCTGGCTCCTTTTTTAAGAAATCAAAAGGAATTCACCTTTTTGACTTTTATTCATATTTTGCTGATTTTCCCTTTGGTGATGACTTTTCGATAAAATCTCTTAAGTCGTCATTGGCAGATTTTAGATCCTCTTTTCTAAGGTACATCATATGCCCGCTTCTGTATCCCTTAAAAGACATTCTGTCCTGCAGACTTCCGCTTTGATCCAATTGCCACATGGTATATTTTGCATTGAAATAGGTTGTTGCCCCATCGTAATATCCTGATTGGAACAACACATTTAAATAAGGGTTTTCAGCCATGGCTTGACGTAAATCATCACGTGTATTGTTATTTCTATTATCCCATGGACGAACACTGCCAAACATATTATATTTGATATCAGTTTTGAAATTCAGATGCTCCCTGATATAATAATTGATAGCCGGTGTAAATGAATGAAGCCAGGAGGTCAATTCTGCACTGTAATCAGGACCATCTCCTGCAAGGGATTTATCAAGTCCTAAATATCTTGAATCCAGTCTTCCAATGGTTTGACCTGATTTATCTCGCAATAATTCCTTCCAAAAAAACTGGGTAGGAACATCTAAGTTATTCTCCATGATCGATTTGGTCGACAGACCTGAATAATAAGACATTTTTTCGGCTACTTTTTCTTTTTCCTGTATGGAAAGAGATCCTCCTTTGGCCAGGGCCGGCATCAACTTATTGACAGCGTAATCTTCTGATTCCGGTAAAATTTCAAGCAGGTCTTTTTGTTGCAGTGCTTCCGGCAACATTTTATGATACCAGGCAGCTGCTGTAAAATAAGGTAAATTCAAAGCTGATGATATGGCAGGATCCGATTCAAAAAACTTATAGTCAGCCGGCGATACCATAATGACGCCATTTAAATACATCCATTGTCTTTCCTGAAGTTCCAGGGCCAAACCGGAAACTCTGGTTCCGCCATAACTCTCACCAATCAAAAACTTCGGTGATAACCATCTATTGTGTCTATTCACAAAGGTGTTCAACCAACCTGCCAAATATTTGATGTCAGCATTGATGCCAAAAAATGTTTCTCTTTTAACTTCTTTATCTTCCGAGGAAATGGTTCTGGAATAGCCCGTATTCACCGGATTTACATAGACAATGTCAGCGATATCCAGTATGGAATGCTCATTTTCTCTTACGCCATAGGGCTGCTGCGGATAACCTTCCTCATCTATTTTCAAAACCTTAGGTCCGGTATAAGCAACATGCATCCAGACAGAAGCTGAGCCTGGGCCACCGTTAAAAGAAATGAGCAAAGGCCTGTTCGCAGATGACCCTGCATTACTTCTCTTATAATAGGTATAGTATAAGGTAGCGATCGCCTTTCCATCTTTATCCCATACAGGTTGTGTGCCTGTGGTCGCTGTATAACTTATTTTTTGACCTTTTATAGTAGTTGTATGATTTGTTATGACAGTTGTATCGGCCGGGATATGAATGTCTTGAGATGAAACAAACAGACAACCAAGGAAAAACAGTGAAAACGACAATATTGATTTCATAAATTTAGATTTGAGTTTAATGCAATGTTAACTTATTCCGGATATTCAATTCGGAGGTGATAAATATTGTTCAGCTTCTTTTTGATCACTTTTTTAATGGTCTGGATCTCCTTGAAAGTGATATCAGAATTCATATACTGTCCATGACTCATCTGGACATTAATGATCTTTTCAACCAATTCATCAATCAACATCGCTGTAGGGTCCTTAATACTTTTAGATGCTGCTTCACAGGCATCGCACATCATTAAAATAGCAGTTTCCTTTGAAAAAGGAATAGGTCCCGGATAGGTGAAATTCTTAGCATCGACCTGATCGGGAGTTATGTCATTTTGTTTTCTGTAAAAATAATACACCATAGTTGTGCCGTGATGGGTTCTGATAAAATCAATGATCCTGTCCGGAAGTCGGTTCTTTTTAGCAATTTCAATACCCTTCAGCACATGGTCAATAATGATATTCGCAGAATCATGAGGTGGTAACTCATTATGCGGATTCACACTGGTAGTCTGATTTTCAATAAAATACATAGGGTTTACCATCTTACCTATATCGTGATACAGGGCCCCGGTTCTTACCAGCATCGCATTGGCACCTATTTCGTTGGCTGAGGCTTCAGCAAGATTCGCCACCTGCATAGAATGTTGAAATGTTCCCGGTGCTTTTTCATTGAGCTCCCTGAGCAATTTTGAATTTGTGTTTGACAACTCAAGTAAGGAGACATCCGAGACCAGATTAAAGGTCTTTTCATAAATCAAAATCAGGAACAAAGACAAAAATGACAACACCCCATTAAGCGCAAACATCACAAAATATTCCCATTTTAGCTGCTCTGCATTTCCCTCCTGAATGATCGAAAAAGCCAGATAGGAAAGCATGTAAACCCCTGTGATCTTGATGATGGAAAAGAACAAGTTCGCTCTTCGGTGCAATTCGGAAACAGTAAGAATGGTCACAATACCTGCAATAATTTGCAGAAATATAAATTCAAAACTATTGGGTACGATAAACCCAAGGATCATAACAGTTACTACATGGGCAAACAATCCGAGACGGGCATCAAAAAACGCCTTGAATATGATCGGTAAAATAATAATAGGCACCACATAGATATAGTTTACCCAATACTTCTGAACTATAGTAACCAAAAACACGATCAAAATGACATTGAAAAAGATAAAGGTAAGCTTGGTATTGTTTTCCCAAATACTCTTTCGATAACGATGTAAAAACAACATCAGCATGAGCAGCACCAAGGCGACAAGAATTGTATAACCGAATACGATCCAGTTATAATTTGACTTGCTCCAAAGTTGGGAATCATACTCACTTTTAAGAGAGATCAAAATTTCGTATTTCTCCCCTTCCACGACATCACCTTTGGCGATAATTCTTTCATTTTCTGTGACCAGCCCCTTGTTCACAGTAATTCCCCTGATCTCCTCATCAATTACCTTTTGAGTGAACTCCTCATCGTAAAAAATATTAGGCTCTAAGATATCAAAAAACAAGGTTGTGAAATTTTGCTCTAACCTTTGATACCTGGTTTTATCCAAATATTTCTGTATGGCCGGAACCAGCATCTCCGTGGTAAAAAGGTTGTCAGAAAGAATATCTTCTGCTTCGTTTCCCCTTCTTAAAGTGATGATGCTGTTCTTTAAAACTTTTTCGTTGTCAGATTTATTGAGAAAACCAGTTTTATATACATTTTCAAGAAATTTAAGCCCGAAGGTCTTGATGCGGTTCTGTCCCAGACCCACAGCTGCTGAATCCTCTTGAATCAATAATATTTTAGAAAGATATTGTTGCTCCACTTTTTCATAAACATCTTCCCTTATCGTAAAATAAAGCTTTTTATTGGCCTCAATTTCTTCAATTTCATTACTTACATCCTCATCTGTTTTAAGAATGGCAAAATCAAATGGGGCATATAAGTTTTCATATTGCCAGGGCTTTCCTTTTTGAATATTATATTTGAATTGCCCGCCTTTCGGAAAAAGATAAACTATGGTCACGGTGATGACTATAAAAAGAATGATTTTATAGACAAGAGCGTGATTTTGATAATATTTATTCAGTAAATCCTTCATTTCATTGAATTGCGATTTTCAAATGTAAAAAATAATACTTCAAAACTGCATTATTTGACCAACTTATACGAGACATCTAATTATTAACTGAGACGCAAATAAAAATGACTGTAAATATTCATTGGGCTTGGATCAAAACAGACATGTTGACAATGCTTCTTTCTTTGACGAACAGAAGACTAATCTCACTAAAATTATTTACTTTCGCATATAGCCAGTGAATCAAAATTATTGGAAAACATTTTGCCTTAAAATAGAATAAAAATGAAAGAAGTTGTCATCGTTTCTGCAGTAAGAACACCTATTGGAAGTTTTTTAGGAAGCCTGTCTGAAGTTCCGGCCACCAAATTAGGTGCCACGGCCATAAAGGCTGCGCTTAATAATATATCGCTAAATCCGTCAATGGTAGACGAAGTTTTTATGGGAAATGTTGTGCAGGCCGGTGTTGGACAAGCTCCAGCGAAGCAAGCTGCTTTATTTGCCGGAATACCTGACAGTGTGCCTTGTACTACTGTCAACAAGGTTTGTGCTTCCGGAATGAAATCAATCGCCTTTGCTGCGCAGGCTATTAAATGTGGTGATGCCGATATCGTTGTAGCCGGTGGAATGGAAAACATGAGTATGATTCCCCATTATATGCAAGGGAGAAAGGGGCAAAAATTTGGAAATATTCAGATTGAAGATGGCTTATTAAAGGATGGCCTTGTGAATGTCTATGATGGTAAACATATGGGTACTTGCGGAGACGCCTGTGCGGAAAAGTATGAGTTCAGCAGGGAAGATCAGGATGCCTTTGCCATCAGCTCTTATGAGCGTTCGGCCAAAGCCTGGAGCACAGGTAAATTTGATGATGAAGTAATTCCTGTTGAGATCCCTCAAAGAAGAGGTGAATCTATTATGCTCAAGGAGGATGAAGAATATAAAAATGTCAAACTGGAAAAAGTGGCTCAATTAAGACCTGCCTTTAGTAAAGAAGGAACCGTCACTGCCGCTAATGCTTCTACCCTTAATGATGGAGCCGCTGCTCTTGTGATCATGAGTAGGGAAAAAGCAGATGAATTAGGTATAAAGCCCTTAGCCATCATCAATGGTTATGCAGATGCCTCACAGGAACCTGAATGGTTTACAACGGCTCCTGCCAAGGCCCTACCAAAAGCGTTGGCACATGCCAGTATAAGTGCAGAAGACGTTGATTTTTATGAATTAAACGAAGCTTTTTCAGTGGTGGGACTCGCCAATATCAAGTTGTTACATCTGGATCCTTCAAAGGTAAATGTACATGGAGGAGCTGTGTCATTAGGACATCCATTAGGTTGTTCCGGGGCCCGGATCATTGTGACCCTGATCAATGTACTGAAACAAAATCAAGGTAAAATAGGCGCTGCAGGTATTTGCAACGGTGGCGGAGGCGCAAGTGCAATGGTAATTAGTTTAGCTTAACAAATTACTATACAAAGTATACTTAATTCGTTTATGGAATTCGGAATCTGTCATTTAAATTGTATCGCGATCAGGAAAGATCCTTCGGATCAAAGTGAAATGGTTTCTCAACTTTTGTTTGGAGAAACTTTTCATGTGGTACAAGAAGATGTGGAATGGATAAAAATCCATATGGATTACGATTTTTATGAAGGATGGGTGTTGAAAAAACAAATATCAGAGCTAGACGAAGAGACTTATAAAAGGGTATCACTAAATGACCCTTACTTTTCTGATGAAATGGTCACTTTTATCAATGATAAAGATCAGCATCCTCAAATCCTGACTTTAGGCGCAGGTTTACCTGAATTTAAAAAGGGGGTTTTTAAACTGGCCAACGTGAACTATGCTTTTGATGGAGATGTCATTAACGGGAAACAAAAAAAAGCTAACCTTGTTCATACAGCCTATAAGTTTCTTAATGCGCCGTTTCTTTGGGGTGGCAGAACTCCTTTTGGAGTAGACTGCTCAGGCTTTACGCAAATGGTATACAAGATCAATGGGTACCAATTATTCAGAGACGCACATCAACAGGCCAGCCAGGGAGAAGTATTGAGTTTTATCGAAGAATGTGAGCCTGGCGATCTTGCTTTTTTTGATAATGAAGAAGGTGAGATCATTCATACGGGTATTGTATTGGACAATAACTATATCATACACTGTAACGGTAAGGTAAGAATCGATAGAATTGATTCAAGTGGTATTTATAATGTCGATACGAAGCGACACACGCATAAGTTAAGGGTAATGAAACAATTGTTCTGATCAACAATTTTGTTTCAGATCTTTGAGAACATTACTGATAAATTTATACGATGAAAATTAGAAAGCGTACTTTATTTTTAATATCAGTTGTCTTGATCAGTCTTTTTTTACTTTGGAAAGCCTATTTAAACTACAACAACAAATGGACCTCGGTTGAGGACGGTCTGGATGAGATATCGGGGATTGAATTTGATAAGGCCGGCAATCTTTGGGCGATCAACGATAGTGGAAATAGCACTGAGATTCATCAAATAGATTCAACTGGCCATATCAAGAGGTCTATCAATATCCATAATGCAAAAAACATAGATTGGGAGGACCTTACCCAGGATGATTTTGGTCATTTTTTTATTGGAGATTTTGGTAATAATGATAATGAAAGATCAGATCTAACTGTCTATAAGATAGAAAACCCAACAGATATTAGAGAAAAGGAAACCGAGGCTGAGATCATCCGATTTAAATTCACAGATCAGGATCTCGGAAATAAAAATGACAGTATCAAGAATTTTGACTTGGAGGCTTTTATCTTTTACAAAGGAAGACTGTATCTATTCACTAAGAACAGAACCAAACCCTTTGACGGCTACTCCAATCTTTACAGGATGGAGGATTATGCATCCAACCAAAAAGCCCAAAAGGTAAGTCGATTCAAAACCTGTCAGGCCGGTAAATACCAATGTTGGATCACAGGTGCTGCTTTAAGTCCTAACCGAAAAAAACTAGCCTTGTTGGGTTCCAATAAAATATGGCTATTTCAAAACTGGAAAGATGATGATTTCTTTTCAGGTGACCTTACTGAAATTGATTTAGGTATGATCACTCAAAAAGAGGCGATCACTTTTTTTAATGACTCCTTAGTCGTCATAGCAGATGAAAAATTCAACGGTATAGGAGGTAATTTATATACTTATCAAATAGACTAAACTCGAAAAACTGATCTTCCATAATTATAATAAAAAAGAGCTATCAATCATGTGATCAATAGCTCCTTTATCTAGATTCAAATTCTTTTATCTCAAAGAATCATATTTTTCCTTCATCGTTTTGAACTTATCTTCCATTTCGGTATTTTCATACAAACTCATCAAAGTTCTAACAGTATCGATATCATCAGGTCTTAATTCATAAGCTTTCTCATAAAATGGAATAACCTCCTTATACAAATCTGATTGTTTGGCCTTGATCGCATCATACTTGTCAAAATCGTTAAGATTTTTATTCATTTCTTCAACCAATTCCTTATCATCTTCTAAATAAACCGATCCTAAATTGATATAAGCATCCGTATAATTAGGATCCAAAGCAATACATTTTCTGTAATAATCTTTGGCCTTTTCTTTTTCACCTTGTTCACCGTTAATCACACCAAGGTTAAAGTACAATGCCGGGTTTTTAGGATCCAATTCAAGCGCTTGAGCCATCAGTTTAGCAAATTCATCCTTATTGCCTAATTTAATTTGAAGATTAGCTTCAGTCAATATAAGGTTAACATCATCCGGAGCCACTTCCCTAGCATCTTTTACAGCTGTAATGGCTTTTTCAGTGTCGCCCATCTCTACATGTACAAAGGCAATATTTTTAATAATTGTTGGTT
>CBDULU010000024.1:0-12098 GCA_965368155.1 uncultured Flavobacteriaceae bacterium | reverse complement strand
CCATATTATTTCTGGCAATTTGAAACTCATATAATTCCTGGAATCTTCTCGGTTTTGCCGCGTGATAACCTCCAATAGAATTGTGATAAAATGAAGTGCTTCCATCATTTAAAGGGTCAACCATAAAATTTAGCACCCTGTAATGGCCCTTATCTTTTAAGATTTCAGCTTGCATAGGACTCAATTCAAAAGGTTTTTCCAATCTTGACTTACTGATAAAATCATCATTGTTCACATACCTTTTGTCAACAATTACCAAATCCAAAAGTACCAGGATCAAAATTCCAACCACTACAATATTCTTTTTGATCTTTTCTGTTAAAAACAGCCAAAGTAAGCATCCTGTAATGACCACATACACTAAGGAACGTAAACTATCCTGAAAAAATATGGTTCTTCTGTCTTCTATCAAAACGTCAGATAAACCGGCAAGCATATTTTCGTAATTTCCATCACGAAAGCTTTCAAAAGCAAATAAATTCGCCCCAGCAGCTGTAAAAAATAAGGCCAAACCTGCGACCGAGATACCCGCCCACTTAAAAGCCTTCAACTTGTCGCCCTTGTCGACCTTAGTATTAAGAAAATGGCTCAGTCCTAAAATTGCCAAAAGAGGCACTGCAATTTCGGCGATTACCTGAATTGAGGAAACCGCCCTGAATTTATTGTACAAAGGCACATAATCAATAAAAAAATTAGTCAGCAAGTCAAAATTCTTACCCCAACTCAGTAGAATTGAAAAAATCGTAGCAGCCAAAAGCCATTTCTTTAAAGGCCCTTTTACCAGAAGCAGACCAATTACAAAAAGAAAGATAAATACAGCTCCAATATAGGGTGGAGCAGCAACAATAGGTTGATTTCCCCAATACATCGGTGCATTCTCAGCAAAGCCCAAGGCCTGCTTTCTACCGGCTTTATCTTTTAAAAATCTGTAAGTATAACTTTCTTTATCGAGTTTTTCACTGTTGGAACCTCCCATAAAACGAGGGATGAACAAATCAAAAGTCTCAAGTAATCCAAAACTGTATTGTGTAATATACTCTTTAGACAATCCTGAGGTAATTTCCTTTGGACTTCCGTCAGGATTGATAGTGAGTTCGCTTTTACTTCTGGTACTGTGATCGGCGTACTCCTTTGTAGCCAGCAAACTTGTGGCATTTACGCCCACAGCCAAAACAACCGCCACCAATAAAATTCCGACTTGTTTAGCCAAAACAGGTATTTCCTTCTGCTTAATTGCTTCCATCAATTGCACGATCCCAAAAATTAAAACCGCGAACAATAAATAATAGGTCATCTGTGGATGACTCGCATTGATTTCAAGGGCCATGGCCAAAGCCGTGAGTACAAATCCCTGAAGATACTTTTTCTGAAAAACCAATAACAATCCGGCCAATACAAAAGGCATATAGGCTATGGCATGTGCCTTGGCATTATGCCCCACGCCCAATATAATGATCAGATAAGTTGAAAATCCAAAACCCAAGGCGCCTATTAAGGCCAGTTTCCAATCGACCTTAAGCACACTCAATAAGACGAAAAAACCTAAAAAATATAAAAAAAGATAATCGGCTGGTCTCGGAAGAAACCTTAGTAGGCCATCTAATTTTTTAATATAATCATTGGGGTAATACGTACTGAGCTGATAGGTGGGCATTCCTCCAAAAGCCCTGTTGGTCCAGTAGGGTTCTTCATGGTACTCATCCCTGAATTCCTTGACTTCCTTTGACATTCCTCTGAACTGAGCAATGTCTGACTGAAAAAGTTCCTTTCCTTCTAAAACCGGTGAGAAATAAGCCAGTGAAACGATCACAAAACTGAGTAATACAAGCAGAAGTGGCAGGAATTTTTTAATGTTCATAGATTATAAGCTTAATTCAATTTTAATATGACCTGGAAGCTCATTACTCATCAACCTCTTCGAAATCAACATATTCACCAACGCTATTATTGCTTTCCTTTGGCGGTCTTGGCTGTTTATCAATAACTGTTTCTCCTTCTCTAACATGATCTGCAGGGTGCTGATATCCTTGTTGCTCTCTGGCTTTTTTTTCAAAATTCCTCACCGCTTTTTGCATTAAAAAAGGAAGAAAAATTCTGGCCAGCCACTTGAAAGCATAATACCCAAGAATGAGGATCACAATGAACCATAAACCCTGAATTGAAGCCTTCTGCATAATTTTAAAATTTAATTTTCAAAAATAACAATTTGAGAGCGAATTGAGCGTTTATATAATGAAAAACTTACTTTTGATCATATTATAAGTTGAACATGAAATCCTTCTTTACAACCCTTCTCCTCCTGCTTTTGGCTGAATTTAGCTATGGGCAGTATACCGAGGTGATCAATTCCCGTCGTCCGGGATTCTCAGATACCCCCTATAGTGTGGGAACCAAAGTATACCAGGTAGAAGCCGGGCTCTTTTACAAGAATGTTGGTAATTATCTATATTATGATCCACTTCTTGAGGAATCCTTTTCATACAGCGGATCCAGTTTTGGTTCTGATATCATGTTAAGAACCGGGCAATTTTTTGAACGGTTGGAATTCAGCCTTGACATGGCTGTTGTGAGTGAAAACAGAGATTTTACTTTACCAGATGATTACAGCGAATCAGCATTCGGTTTTAGCAAACTTACCCTTGGGGCAAAATACCTTGTTTACAAACCAGAATATGCAGACAAATCAAAAGAGATCAGAAGCTGGAAGGCCAGACATAGTTTTGACAAAAGAAGATTGATTCCGGCGGTAGGTGTTTATGCTGGTTTGAATACCAATCTGCTCACGAAACTTCATAAAAATCCGGAAGGAATTAGTCCCAGGTTCGGAATTTACACTCAAAATGATTTGTCAAACAGATTGATCGTTCTTTTCAATTTTATTGCAGATAAAGTTTTTACAGAAGAAGCTGAAAACACCTATATCATGACGGTGACCTATACTTTACATCAGAACTGGTCAGTTTTTGCAGAGAATCAAGGTTTTTTCAGAAAGAATGTTCCCAATGATTTTCAGTTTGGTGCAGGTGGTGCCTATTTGATCAATCCGAATATGCAAGCTGACTTTTCAGCCAGAATGATTTTTGATGAACGAGGTGACAATACCTATTTGATCGGTGGAGGTCTTTCCTGGAGGCTCGATAAACATAAGGATAAAATCATCGTTGGAAAGACTGATAATAATGAAGACATCATGCCTAAGGAAAAGAAAAGCTTCTTTAATACGATAACTTTCGGGCTTTTTGCAGGTAATAAATCATCGAATAATGGTAAAATGAGAGAGGTAAAAACCTCTAAAGTGAAAACCAGAGATCTAAACGCTCCAGTGAACAAAAAAGCACAGAAAGCGAGAAAGAAACAAAACCAAAGATTGGTCAAAGAACAAAAGCAAAAAGAAAAAGCTCAAAAAAAACACAATAAAAAATCAGAAAACGACTAATTTTGTCGAATGATAAAAATCCTGGAGATTTCGACAAAAAAGGAATTAAAACAATTTGTTAAATTCCCTTTTTCCTTATACAAAGGAAATAAATACTGGGTACCTCCTATTATCAGTGAAGAAGTTGAAAGTTTTGACAAACTTAAAAACCCCGTTTTCGAACATGCCGATGCCAGATTTTTTCTGGCCCTTAAAGATGGAAAAGTTGTTGGAAGGGTGGCAGCTATCGTCAATAAATTAGAGATAGAAGTTCAAAAAGTGCCCAGAATGCGATTTGGCTGGATCGATTTTATTGATGATCTCGAGGTTAGTAAAGCCTTATTGGAAAAGGTTCAGGAAATAGGCACGCAAGAAAAACTTGATTTTATGGAAGGACCTCTTGGCTTTTCCAATTTGGATAAAGTTGGGGTGCTGACTGAAGGCTTTGATTCGATGAGCACCATGGTTACCTGGTACAATTACCCATACTATGCTGAGCACTTTGAAAAATTAGGATTAAAACCTGCCCAAAAATTTCTAGAATCCAGTTTTAGCATCAAAAATGTAGATATTGGAAAATATCAGCGGTATGCCAATGTAGTAAAAGAGCGCTATCAATTAAGACCCATTAACTTTAAATCAACCCAGGAAGTATTGCCTTACGTAGAGGAAATGTTTGGTTTATTTAATACTTCTTATGCCAAACTATCTTCTTTTGTTCCTGTCAGCGAAGGGCAAATGGTATATTTAAAAAAGAAATTTATCAATTTTATCAATCCTGAATACATCAAGTTTATTGTCGACAAAGAAGATAAACTCGTTACATTTTCCATCACCATGCCTTCATATGCTGAAGCACTTCAAAAGGCAAATGGCAAATTATTTCCCACTGGATTTTTACATCTTCTGCAAGCTAAAAAACATTCTAAGTCTTCCGTTTTTTTTCTAATTGGAATCCTTCCTGAATACCAGAAAAAAGGAGTGACCGCCATAATTTTTGATGAATTTTTCAAGACCTATGTTGAAAAAGGTGTGGAAAAGATGATCATTACTCCCGAATTGGAAGAAAATAAGGATATTCAATTGATCTGGAAAAATTTTAAACCCAAGGTGTACAAAAGAAGATGCACCATGAGAAAGGATCTTGTTTAAGATTGATCTCTTTTTAAATAGTGCTCAGAATTAATTACATTTAACCTCACGCGTTAAAAAATCATGCAACTTTTTTACAACCAGGATATCAATACAGGGTCAAAAGAAATTTTCTTTAATAAGGAAGAAAGCAGACATATTGTAAAGGTTTTAAGAAAAAATAATGGTGACACACTCAATATTACCGACGGTAAGGGGAAATTGTTTTCTGCTGACATCATACAAGCCCTCGATAAAAAATGTGTCGCAAGTATAAAGAAATGGGAAGAAAAGCCCAAAACCTGGAATTACCACTTACATATTGCCATTGCACCAACAAAATTGAATGATCGTTTTGAATGGTTCCTGGAAAAAGCGACTGAAATTGGTATAGATGAAATTACGCCTATATTTTGCGATCACTCTGAAAGACGCCAACTAAAAGTTGAACGAATGGAAAAAGTAATTACATCGGCTATGAAACAGTCTCTAAAGTTTAACAAACCTGTTTTAAACGATCCAATAAAATTTAAAGATTTTATTAAAAAAAAAGATTGGGATCTTGGCTTGATGGCCCATTGTGAAGACGGTATGAAAAAGCACCTTAGAACACAATTGCCTTTCCATCAAAAAATAATGATTCTAATAGGACCAGAGGGCGATTTTTCACCTTCCGAAATAAATGTGGCCCTGGAAAATGATCTTAAACCGATCACTCTAGGGGAGAGTCGATTGCGAACTGAAACAGCGGGTATAGTTGCTTGTAGCTCCGTCTCACTTCTCAATGAAATTTTATAACTTAAGCATCTTATGAAGATAAAGAATATCAGTTCCTTTTCGTCTGCCATCAAATTAGGGATACTCTTTGTATGTCTGTTGTTGACACAATCTGGTAAGGCACAGGAGGTCGCCATATTAAAATATGAAGGAGGGGGTGACTGGTATGCTAATCCAACAGCCGTTCCTAATCTGATCCGATATTGTAATGAAAATATTGACACGGGCTTAAAGGAAAAACCAAGAAATATTGAGCCACAAAGTAAGGAATTGTATAATTTTCCAATAGTGTTTTTAACGGGCCATGGGAATGTTTTCTTCTCTGAACAAGCCAGTGAAAATTTAAGAAATTATCTAATTTCAGGAGGTTTTCTGCATATCTCAGATAATTATGGATTAAATGAATTCATTCGAAAAGAAATGAAAAAGGTTTTCCCTGAACTGGAATTTGAAGAAATACCCTTTGATCATGACATTTACCATCAGAACTATAATTTTACTACCTTACCAAAAATTCATGAGCATGATGCCAAACCTGCACAAGGATTTGGGCTATTCTATGAAGGGCGACTCATTTGCTTCTATGATTTTGAAAGTGACCTTAGTGATGGATGGGAAGACGAAGTCGTACACAACAATCCTCCTGAAGTCCGATTAAAAGCATTGCAAATGGGAGCAAATATTATTGCATACGCATTTAAAAACTAACTAACAACAGCAAGCGCTCCATGATCAATTCCGTCGACGACATTCAAATCAATTTTAATTCAGACAACCTTTGGGTAGTGAACCTAACCTTGACGCTGATCATGTTTGGAGTAGCTCTTGATATTAAGATGTCAGATTTTACGAACCTGTTGAAGTCACCCAGACCGGTTATTGTGGGCATTATTTCTCAATTCATATTGATTCCTTTTGTTACTTTTCTAATGATTATTGCGATCGAACCTCAACCCAGTATTGCACTTGGTATGATCATGGTTGCAGCCTGTCCCGGAGGGAATATTTCTAATTTTATGACCAAACTAGCAGGTGGAAATGCGGCCTTGTCTGTTAGTCTTACGGCTTTTGCCTCTGTTGCGGCATTGATTATGACACCGCTTAACTTCGCTATTTGGGGAAGCTTCTATGAACCTACCGCTGATATTCTTACTAGAGTAAAAGTGGCACCTTCAGAAGTGGCCAGATTTGTTTTATTGATCTTGGGTATCCCGTTGGTTCTTGGGATGGTGATCAATCACTATCGTCCTGTATTTGCCTCTAAAGCGTCTCGCTTTTTAAAGCCGGTTTCGATATTGATTTTTCTTGCATTTGTAGCAGGAGCATTCTATAATAATCTGGATATATTCATGGAGCATATCCACTATGTTTTTATCTTGGTAATTGCCCACAATGCCGTACTGTATTTTGTTGGTTTCTATTTTGCAAAATTGACCAAACTGAATTATCTAAATCAAAAAACACTCAGTATCGAAACGGGAATTCAAAATTCCGGACTTGGATTGTTATTGGTTTTCAGTTTCTTTGACGGTCTTGGCGGAATGGCTTTACTTGTTGCTTTTTGGGCCATTTGGGATATTTTATCGGGCTTGTTAATTGCTTATTTTTGGTCTAGTAAATCAAAACGGATGTTGGCATGAAGAAGATCTGGTACCTATTTGTAAAATTATACATGCGCGTGGGATTCGCTTTTTATTTCAAAAAGATATTGATTTCAGGTATCGATAATATCCCAAAAAATAAAGCAATCCTATTTGTAGCCAACCACCAGAATGCACTTATAGACCCCTTATTGATTGGAGCCGTAACGCCGAGAGAATTAAATTTCTTAACCCGAGCCGATGTTTTTAATAAGCCTCTGATCAAAGCTTTGTTATCAAGTGTCAATATGATGCCTATATTCAGGATCAAAGATGGGCGAACTGGCCTTTCCAGAAATGAAGAAGTATTTAGGAAATGCCATAAGATCCTGAATAAAAACGGAACCATATTGATATTTCCCGAAGGAAATCACAATATCCAACGGCGATTAAGAATACTGAGCAAAGGTTTTACAAGGATCATTCTTGGCACCTTGGAGAACAATCCAGATCAGGAAATTGTTGTGCTTCCAATAGGCATTAACTATACCAATGCCAAAAAATTCGCCAGTAGTGTTCACCTCGTTTATGGAGAGCCTATAGTTGTGCATGAGCATCATACGAATTCTGCGATGAACGGCTCCTCATCTGAATTGAAAAATGAGGTAAGTGACGCCCTGAAAAAACTGATCACTCATATAGATAACGTGGAGCACCACGACAAAATAGCAGCCACCTTCAAGGAAGAAGAATTCCTTGATCCTGCAAAAGTAAATGAGAAATTACAAGGTCTGGACCATACGCTTGAAGAAATATCCGATGAGGACAACCAGTTCCATTTTCTTCGACCTTTGGTTTTGGTCAACAGCTTTATTCCTATACTAGTTTGGAAATACTTATCTCCGAAAATAGCAGAGGAAGAATTTATAGCGACTTGGCGTTTTACAATTGGTATTACCCTTTTCCCGATTTGTTATTTAATTCAAGCAGGAATAGTGGCCTATATATTTGATGATATGGCTGGGTATCTATACCTGTCAATAAGTATCTTGATCGTTTACCTCTTTGTCAAATCAAGATAGGGCACTACTATCTAACGATGGCCTCTTGAATCAGCCCCTGTACCACAGTTCGAATATCCGCATCTCCGAGTTTATTATTCTCACGTGTAGGATACACACGATTTGAAAGAAATACATATACGATTTCAGTTTCAGGATCCGCAAAGGTATAGGTACCTGTATAGCCGCTATGGCCAAAACTTTTGAAGGAAATGCAGCCACAAGTGGCCATAGACTCATCAAGTTGCGGCTTATCAAAACCCAAACCTCTTCTCACGCCTTTCTCCTCAAAATACCTCCTGTTAAACTTATCGAATGATTCAGGTTTAAAATAGCTTTTTCCTCCATAATATCCTTTTTGAAGGTACATCTGCATCATTTTCGCCACATCATTTGAATTTCCGAATAGCCCAGCATTTCCGCTTACGCCACCCATCATCGCAGCTCCCTCATCATGTACAGTTCCATGTAAAAGCTGGTGTCTGAAAAACTCGTCTTTTTCGGTAGGAACAATATTGGATTTAGGAAATTTATTCAACGGATTATACACTAGTGTAGTAGCTCCTAAAGGCCCATAAAAGTTCTCGTAGTTAAGCTGATCCATGGGTTTCTGATAGGCTTTTTCTATATAATCTTTAAATAGGTAAAAAGGCAATCCACTGTATTTATATTCCAATACATCTCGCTGAGGTGCTTCCGCGATCAATTTAAAAATCGTGTCCTGATAATCAGTTCTAAGGTAGAGATGATCAGCTACTTTGATACTAAACTTACTGGATACTGAACTGCTGAAGTACTTCTCCATGGGCTCATTTTCATCACCCTCAACCATCGTTTCATAATAAGGAATATAAGGCTTTAATTTTGCATAATGCGATAGGGCTTCCCTGACCGTCACCGTATCTTTATTACTGTCTTTCAATACCGGCATTAAAACACCAAGGGGCGCATCCAAATCAAACTTACCTTCTTCTTCGGCTTTGATGATCATGGGAAGTCCACCCAATATTTTTGTCACTGAGGCCAGATCATAAATACTATTATTATCTACTTTTTTTTTTTCGTCATAGGTATAATACCCATAACTTTTTCTGTAAACAACCTTTCCATGTCTGGCGACAAGAACCTGCATGCCAGGGGCCATAGCTGAATCGATGACCAGTTCGGCAACAGAATCAATCCTTTGCAGTTTTTTTAAATCCAGGCCCACATCTTCGGGAATTGAATAGCCCAATCTGCCTGTAGCAGCCAACTGCAATCCAAAACCTGCCTTAAAATCATCTTTTATATTAACAGGTAAAACCCCATTCATATCAAGTGCCCCAAAAATCATCTGTGCAGATAGATCCTGAGACAAAGCCGTATTTTGATAAGACACAATGATACCATCTATATGTTCAAACGATTTGATCTTTAACAAGCTATAAGGGCTTGCGAACACGTCCAAAATTACTTTATGGTTTTTCGCAATTTCCTGTAAGATCAGCAATTCATCATCATCTATCTTGTAATTCGCATAGGCTCCCAGACTGGTATGAAAACTAACGACCACTGTTTCATAACCCTTAAGTTTATTTGAAATTTCTGTGATACTGCTTCCTGAGATCACATCTACCTTGGTATAATCATTGAGTCTTTTGACAAAAACGCTGTTATTGTGTTTTCCCAGTTTCACATAAGCGACCTTGTTCTTGCCAAGGTTTTCAATCGGTAATACCCCATTTTTATTCTGAACAAGTGTTACTGAATTCTCAACCAAACGACGATTCAACAGATCATCCTCAACAGTATTGAGATCGCTCATAAGATTCTCTGCTTTCAAGGGCTCATACTGATGTAAACCAGCCCAATATTTGGTCTTCAGAATCTTTCTGACCGATTCATTCAACCTCTCCTCTGTTAGCTCACCTTTGGCATAGGACTTTTTAAACAACTGAATGGATTTAGCCACATTCAAAGGCACATCCAGCAGGTCATTTCCGGCCAGTATGGCTTGCAAATTGATTTCTTCAGATGATGCAAAATCAGCCGACCCTTTCATATTCAAGGCATCTGTAACGATCAGACCTTTGAAACCCATTTGCTCCTTTAACAAGCCTGTAACGATATTATATGACAATGAAGAAGGCAAACTCACCTTAGGTTCCAGAACGGGTACACTTAAGTGCGCAATCATCACAGAACCAATTCCCTGCTCAATTATTTTTCTGTATGGATATAGTTCCACAGAGTCAAGCCTTGTTCTGTCATGGTTTACGGAAGGCAAGGTTTTATGCGAATCCTGGGCCGTATCTCCATGTCCTGGAAAATGCTTGGCACAAGCCATAATATTTTCACTCTGGATCCCCTTGCTAAAAGCGATGGCTTTTCTGGTTACGTTATATTTATCCTCCCCATAAGAACGGTTTCCGATCACCGGATTTAAAGGATTGGTATTCACATCCACTACAGGCGCAAAATTAATATGAACTCCTTCACGCTTCATATGCTTGCCCATTTGTTTACCCATGTCATACAGCAACTGATCATTGCGAATGGCTCCCAAAGCCATATTATATGGAAAAGCAACGGTGTTTTTTAATCGCATACGCAAGCCCCATTCTCCATCAATTCCTATCAGTAATGGGATACGGGAAAGACTTTGATATTCATTGGTCAGTTCCACCTGTTTGATGGCCTGGTCCTGAAAAAAGATCAGCGCTCCGATATGGTGCTTTGTGATCAGGTCTTTGATGAATTTCTCGTGTTGAGCATCTTTGTTCGTATAGGCAGCAACCATAAACAACTGGCCTATTTTCTCGTCTACATTCATGGTATTCATGATGCTGTCGACCCATCGATTTTGAGCAATACTATCTTTGGTTGTCAAGGGGTCTTTTTGAGCTACGACCTGTAGGCTCAAAAGCAGGGCAAAAAGCACTGTAATTTTGTTCATAGAAATGAATTTAAGGTAAAAAAGGGTTCGGCTCAATGTCACTTTATCGCCTGCCAGTTGATGAGGCAGGAAATGGGCACTGCAAAATAAAAAAACTTAGTTAAAATATCGACTATGCCAGCTCCTATTTGCAGGAACTTCCCATAAGGTCTCCAAATCAGCCTTGCTTTGTACCATATTATTGAAAACTAAGGTGTCCGGATGAATTCTATCTTCTTTGACATACTTCTGGAAATCAGCAAGTGAAACAACATTGACATGCTCTTCATGCTTAAAAGCAGTATTCAATTTGTTTAAGAGCTCTACTTTAAACTCATTTTCGAATTGTTTAAAAATATGTGTAGAAGCATCTATCGAACATCCAGAAACCTGATTAAAAGATTCATCCACTGCCAGAATAATAAAATGATTATACTTGATCTCAAATGAAGCCTTTAGATCGTCTCCATGCCTTGTCCATTCATTGACAAAATCCTTCAGTTTTGCTGCTATGGTTTTCACTTCTTCAGCATTAAATTCACGGCTGGACTGATAAACCCAAACTCTCGAATTATCATTCAAAGTATCAAAATCTACATACATCTTTAAATCTTTTTATTGAATTTATTTTGAAGGTCTTCCAATGTGCTAATCTCTTTTTTTACAGACATTTTCTCTTTGACCTTAGTCAATATTTTTTTAGTATAAAGCGGGAAATCTGCATTTTGCATCCAGTTATAATACCCAGGGTTCTCCCTAAACACATCGCTTACTTTTCGACCCTTATACTTACCAAAAGAGAAAATTTCTTCTTCCTCTGCATCTAGTAAAATAAACCCTGCAAAATCAGCTCTCTTCTGATGGGATGAAAACGTGCTTAAAAAATCCACATCGTTTTCAAGGTCTTCATATTTTTCAATTTGAGCTTCCAGAATTTCATAGGTCGCCATGGTATCTGCTTCTGCTGAATGCGCATTATCCACATTTGTACCACAATAAAATTCATAACCTGCACCCAGATTTCGCTGTTCTTTTTTATGGAAAATCACCTGAACATCAATGGCCTTTCTGTCGTCCATATCGAAATTTATGTTCGCTCGAAGCATTTCTTCTGCCAATAATGGGATGTCGAACCTGTTTGAATTAAATCCAGCCAGGTCACAACCTTCAATCATGGTGCTTACCTTTGGAGCGAGTTCAGAAAATTTGGGTTCGGTAAC
>CBDULU010000023.1:0-12112 GCA_965368155.1 uncultured Flavobacteriaceae bacterium | reverse complement strand
TGCCCGTCACTTTATCAGTAAAGGCCCACCTTTTTTCAAAATCAAAATTCAGCTTGGTGAAATTATTGGTTGATCCTTTGACCTGAAGTTCTTCTCCGGGCTCAAGTTCATTTGGGTCCGCAAATTGAACATCTACATCATTTAAAAAGGAACGGGCAATTCGAGCTCCTAAAAACAATCCAGAGTTAGCAAAAAATACCTGATCCATATTACTGTGGAAATAATGGGCACCAATTTCTAAATTACTAAATTTATAGTGTCTGATATTTAGAATATTATTGTTGATATCCGGATCGCTCTGGGGTTTAAGATTACTTCTCTCATAACTAAAATCCAAACCGACATAGCTGTGCAGAGAGTTCAAGTTTTTATTAAATTGATTGTCAAATTGAAAAAATCTCGAATTCAGATTTTCAGCAAAATCTCCTGCTATGAAAAATTTTTGTTCTAAAAATTCTCCCAACACCTCAGAACGCCACCACCAGGTCTTTTCTGGGCCAAATTGTTTTTGATATTGTACCCTGAACCTTGGTTGCTCAGCAATATCGACAGTGACAAGAAATCGTGATGACTTACCAATAAGATTTCTTCCTGTATAGTTTACCATAAGCCCAACGCCTCTGTAAGTATCATAATGAAGTGATCCTTTTATAATACTCTGAGATCGCTCATCGCCATAAAGCTGTAACTCTTTCCTTCCATCAATGATACCTCCATCAAAAGTGATCTGATTAAAAAGATTCGTACCCATGGCCCGGTCAATTCCATCAATAATGTCCTGAGATGAGTATTTTTGACCTACTTCTATTTTTGCCCTAGCTTTAACCAAATCAAGATTAGCTTCACTTATATCGTTATAAAATATGGTGTCAAGAATAATTTCATCCTTTACATCTGGGATTTTATGCGCTCTTTGTTGGTAGTTATTCAGTTTATTTGCTAATCCCACCAAGGCATTTATCTGCAGATTAGTAGCAATCTTGCCTTCTTCATAGATAAAAGGTGCCTTCGTAAAATCTCCTGTGGAGTATGTCAAATGAGGCATGTGGTCTATAAGGATATCGCAAGCAGCTCTATTAGCCGGTACTTTTAAATTACTGGTTAACATAGCTGCTTGAAACAGCTGTGCTGTAATACTGGTAAGCTTTTCTTTCTCTTGCAAGCCTCCTCCAACGTCACTACCTATAATGATATCATAACCCATTTCTATAGCAACATCAACCGGAAAATTATTCATCACTCCTCCATCAACCAATAGGGTATTCTTATAAGGAATAGGTTGAAATACAGCTGGAATTGACATCGTTGCTCTCATTGCCAGACTCAAAGAGCCCTCCTCAAGTAATACTTCTTCTCCATTAACGATATCCGTTGTCATGGCCCTATATGGAATGGGGAGTTCATCAAAATTTCGGATGCTAAAAACCGGATAGGTATAGGAGGATATAAATTCTCGAAGCTTCTGATCTTTCAACAAACCGGAACTAACCTTCGGTTTTCCTTCAATGATATCGAAATCTACCAAATGTCTTTTGAACTCACTCTTTTCTTCCATGCTCACATCATCCAAAGAAATATCTCCTCCAAGCAATTCAGACCAATTGGCAGTAAGCGCTATTCTGGAAATACTATCACCAGAATAACCAACGGCATAAAACCCTCCAACAACACCACCCATACTTGTTCCAATGATAATATCAGGGACTATGCCCAAAGAGTCAAGTGTTTGTAATAAAGGTATATGCGCTATCCCCTTAGCTCCACCTCCACTTAAAACAAGTGCGACTTTTGGTTTTTTCTCTTGAGCGGATAGTTGTTGACAAAATATTGAGACAAATATTGCCAGGAATAAAAGCTGGTATTTTTTCATAAAACTAAATTGGTGAAATCAATTTCAAACAAAAATAAGGTTTAAAGTGTAAAACTGTATTCTTTCAAAAGAAACTTCATAAATTATCTATAAACCTTAAAAATAGCGGTCTAAGGTCTTGTATAGGTGTTTATGATCCGATCCATAAATTCATTGGTTTCATCTTTAATGATCATCCTATCCGGTTCTTCTTCAAACCAATGTATGGTATTACGAATTCCATCTTTAAATCTGATACCAGGATTGAATTCCGGGACAAACCTGCGAATCTTACTATTATCAAAAATGGTACTCACTGCTTTATCCCCAAGTAAACTTCCTCTAAGCTGCTTATCAAATGTTCCAAGATAATCTGATGGAATATACACCATTTCAGCTTTCTTACCTGCAGCCATCGCCACAGCCTCATAAATTTGATTCCAGGTCAGCATCTCATCCGAAGTAATATGAAAACTTTGTCCTATAGCTTGTTGATGCCCTAACAAGCCTGTAAACCCAAGGGCGAAATCACTGGCATGCGTAATTGTCCAAAGAGAAGTACCGTCTCCGTGAACGATGATTTTTTTACCTTTTTTGATCCTGTCAACAATCGTATATTCAGTCCATCCTCCTATAGGAACCGGAATCACCGTTTCATACGTAAGTGAGGGCCTGACGATGGTAATCGGGTAATCTTTATTCCTATAAAGAGACATCAATTTATCCTCACATGCTATTTTCTGACGGGAATAGTCCCAGAAAGGATTGGCTAAAGGTGTTGACTCTGTTATGACAGGATGTGAAAGCGGTTTTTGATAGCAAGAAGCTGAGCTGATAAATATATATTGATCCGTCTTGTCTTTAAACAATTCATAATCTCTATCAATATCTTTTGGAGCAAATGCCACCCAATTCACTACGGCATCAAAATAATGATCTTGTAATAAGGTTTTTACTTTGCCTGTGTCATTAATATCAGCTTTTAAAATATGGGCTCCCTCAGGAATAAGAGTTGAATTTCCCCGGGTTAACAGATATAGATCCCATCCTTTCTCAATGGCCATTTTACTACTTGCCGCAGATATATTTCCCGTACCACCTATAAATAAAATTTTCATATTTTTTCGGTATTAGGAGCCTTGTATAAAACAAAAAAAAGGCTCAAAAGAATTAATTCTCGTTTAAAATTCTTTCTCTTCTATAATTATCTTTTTCCTTGATCAAAATATCTATGACCTCCATCAGTCTTCCTTCAACGTAGAGGTCTATAATTTGCTTCTTCTGACAATAACGTATAAATGGTTCAATATGAATTTTTGGAATATCCATTTGGTTTACAAAAACATCATCCCCTAACTCTTTTCTCATATTTGCAGGTGCCTGTCTCTTTTTCTGAACAAGACTTGCTTCTTCCTTATTTTCCTTTCTTTTCTTCTTGCCAATCATCGAAACCAAATTGACCAGATTCGCAGAAGGAACAACGTAATTACTGCTTGTAGGATCATCATATCCCTGGTTTGAAAAATCAACTGCTTCATCAGCTACCAGAGGTAACGAATCCCTCATTCTTTTTGTATCAATGTAAAAAAGTCCATCAAGATCATGTCCTTTCAACTCTATCTCACTTAATTCCTCAATTTTAGGCTTTAACTCAATTTTTAGCATCTTTTGCTCAACTATTTTTTCATCGACGATCAAACCAAGGGTGTGAAATTGAATTCCTGAAAATATCAAGGTATCATTGACGGAAACCGTTACACGAAACTGCCCATTAAGATTACTAATGGTTCCCTGCCTGGTACTTAAATTGAGAATATGAATATCCTGTAGCTGAACCGAATCGCTCTCAACGAACCCGTCAATCAATACTGGTTCCTGGGCCGATAGACGAAAAAAACCGAACAGCAGCACGAAGAATAAAACTATTTGTAAATGCTTAATCAAAATAAAAGGATATACCAGTGTGCTTATTTCCAAAAAAAGAAGTTCGCACTTGATGAATTTCTAACAATAATACCAAATTACTTCGACATTCCGAATCCGGACTTCATTTAATTAACAGAAATTTATATAGGAAAGAATAGAAATTTCTTATGCTCTCATGCTTGTATTACCGTTGTGTTTAACTTTATAAAAAGTGCTTTTTTCTCAAAATTTATTAGTATATTTAATTGATTGCTAATTGTTTACAGGAATTAGTTACAAAATAAACATATGAAATTCATCATTTATTTTTTATGCTGCTCTTTAACATGGTTTTCCGGATATTCCCAACATGTTGATAAAAAGGGAAATTTCCATGAACTTTCCCCTTTATTCAAGGATGAAAAACTTCTGAAAATTGATCTTACTTATTCCAAAGAGCATATTCTTGCCTATACCAATGATTCCACTTATATCAAATCAAATCTCAGTTATGAAAAAGAAGATGGCACCTTAAATTCAATTGAAATTGAAATAAGGGCACGAGGTAATTACAGAAGGTCAAATTGCTATTATTTGCCATTATGGCTAAAAATAAATAAAGAAGTCTCGCAAGGAACCATTTTTCAGGAAGACAAAAAATTAAAAGTTGTGCTACCCTGTTTGAATTCTTCTCGATCAAATGATGATGTTCTCAAAGAATTCCTTGCTTACAAAATTTATCAATTGATATCACCTTATCATTTGGATACAAAACTACTTTCCATTCAATTGACAGAAGACAAAATAGGTGAAAAAATAAACCACGACCTGATTGGTTTTTTTATTCAGGATGATAAAAAAGCTGCTTCAACTTACAACGGCAACTTATTAAAAAGACATGTTCATCCATACAATCAAGATCCAATGAGCAGTGTACGCAATGCTATGTTTCAGTATATGATTGGAAATACAGACTACTCAATAACCTATCGACACAATGAAAAGCTTTTTTATATAGATGATAAAATTGTGCCCATACCTTATGACTTTGACATGTCTGGATTAGTCAATGCCAGTTATGCAGTGGTTTCTGCCATAAATAACAAACCCTTGCCTATAACAAAGGTAACAGATAGATTATATCGGGGTTTTGACAGAGATGATGAGATCATTCAAGAAGTAAGAAATGAATTTCTAAATCATGAAAAAGATATCTATTCCTTAATGGATCGGTACAAAAGCTATTTCAAATATCCAAAAGAATTTACGGAATGCAAAAGTTATGTTGAGAGTTTCTATAAAATCATCAAAGACGACAAAAAATTTAAAAATAGAATTTTAAAAAACCAACGGACAAAACTGGATTAGATTTCTGACGATGACCCTATTTTTCAGAAATTTACAGCTATTAAAGCACTTTTTTTAATACTTCCCATACATTTTCGGCTACAATATACTGACCTTCAGCAGTTGGATGAATACCATCTTGTTGATTTAAATCCGGCATTCCTGCAACATCTTTTAATAAAAATGGAATCAAATCAATTTCATTTTTTTCTGCAAGATCAGGAAAGATCATTTTGAATTCATTGGTATAATCTTGTCCCATATTAGGTGGAATCTGCATTCCGGCCAGCAAAATCTTTACCGCTGGGTTATGACTTCTTACCATATCAATCATCTCTTGCAGGTTATTCCTTGTTTCACTTAGAGGAATACCCCGAAGCCCATCGTTAGCGCCAAGTTCCAAAACAAAAATATCTACTTTCTGTTTGAGCACCCAGGACAATCTATTCTTACCGCTAGCCGTTGTTTCACCGCTTAATCCGGCATTGATCACATTAAATCCCGTTGATAGGGAATCCAGTTTCTTTTGAATCAAGGCTGGAAATGCCTCTTGAACTTCAAGCCCCATACCTGCTGTCAAGCTATTTCCAAAAAACAAAATGTTCTTTTGAGCTGTTATTTCTTCCTGCTGCTGGTTGGTTTCAGGTAGAGATTGGTTCCCTTCATTTTTCTTTGCATCCCCCTCTCCACATGATAATAACATAAAACATAAAGACAAATAACAAAACTTTAACATATCACTCATAAGTACTCAAATTTAAGTTTACCCATTTTCCTTATCTTTCTCGATCCTAAAAAAGCAGTAATTGAGCATGACAAATATATTAAATGTAGAGAACCTGGAGAAGACATATAAAAGCGGTGAAAAGGAATTAAAAGTTCTCGACAGCATTTCCTTTAACATACAGGCCGGAGAGACTTTTGCCATTGTTGGACCTTCGGGTAGCGGTAAAACTACCTTGCTAGGCCTTTGTGCAGGGCTGGACCAATCTGATACTGGTGAAATAGAGCTTTGTGGCACAAAAATAAACACCTTAAATGAAGACGAACGAGCCTTGTTAAGAAACAAAAATGTTGGGTTTATTTTTCAGGATTTTCAATTACTACCAACACTCACCGCACTTGAAAACGTTACAGTTCCTCTTGAATTACAAGGCGCAAAAAAACCTGAAATCATTGCCAAGGACCTTTTGGAAAAAGTAGGTCTTGCCGATCGATATGATCACTACCCTTCTCAGTTATCTGGTGGTGAGCAACAAAGAGTGGCCCTGGCACGAGCCTTTTCAAATAAACCTAGTATTCTATTTGCAGATGAACCGACCGGAAATCTTGATGCAGAAACAAGTGAAAAAGTTGTTCAGCTTTTGTTTGACTTGAATAAAGAAGCTGGCACAACCCTTGTCATTGTAACTCATGACATGGACCTGGCCAAAATGACCCAGCGCATTCTTAGATTACAACGTGGGAAAATTAATCAGGAACAAAGCGTTTTATAGGGTGGGAAATCAATTAAAATCTAAGGCAAGTACAGGGTGGTTATTCAAAATGGCCTGGAGAGATGCTAAAGCAAGTTATAAAAGACTGTCTCTTTTTATGGCATCAATTGTTCTGGGCATAGGAGCAGTAGTGTCCATTCAATCATTTAGTGAAAATCTAAAAACAAACATAGAGCTCCAGTCAAAATCCTTGATGGGAGCCGATTATATTATTGATAGTCGGCATAAAGCAAACGAAAAGGTTCAGAAAATAATTGATTCACTTGGTGGTGCTGACGCCAGAGAAATCAATTTTGCCTCAATGGGTCTGTTTCCAAAGAACGGTGGCACCAAACTTATTCAGGTCAAAGGACTTGAGGGTGCTTTTCCTTTTTATGGTAATTTCGAAACTACGCCAACTACTGCTGCAGACACCTATCAGGAAAAAGGTGGTGCCCTTGTAGATGCAACGCTAATGCTACAATTTAAGATACAACCTGGTGACAGTATTAAAATTGGAAATGTCACTTTGCCTATTAGCGGATCTCTGGATGCAGCTCCGGGCACTGGTGGTTTTTCAAGCGGTATTGCACCAACGGTTTATATTCCCTATCGCTTTATTGAAAGTACGGGTTTGATACAAACCGGCAGCAGGCTCGAATACCAATACTATTTTATTGCACCTCCTGAAACTGATCTGGTCGCATTGAATAAGAAACTAGACCCAATTCTAGACGCTGAAGAGGCTGATATGGATACCCATTTGGATTCAAGTCAACAGTTAGGTCGTCGCTATGAGAATTTCGGAACATTTCTTAACCTGGTTGCTTTTATTGCACTGCTCCTGGGTTGTGTGGGTATTGCCAGTTCGGTTCATATTTATGTAAAAGAAAAATTGCGTACCGTTGCTGTTCTCAAATGTATTGGCGCCACCAGAAAACAAAGCTTTTTGATCTACTTGATCCAGATCATAGGGATGGGCTTTTTAGGAGGATTAGCGGGATCTACCTTAGGGATAATTCTACAGGAGCTCTTTCCGTATCTGTTAAGTGATATGCTTCCTTTTGACATCGAAACCACTATATATCCGACTTCCATACTCCTCGGTGTTGTTCTGGGGATCTTTATGTCTGTCATGTTTGCCTTAATTCCTTTATTAAGTACCTGGTATGTCTCCCCATTACGAGTACTTCGCATTGATGAATCTGCAAATGAAAAATCTCGCAAAGCCAATTTTATAGTTGCTGTAATGATTTTGGTGTTTTTATATCTTTTTTCGTTCTGGCTGCTCAATAACTGGAAATATGCGCTATTCTTTATAATCGGTATTCTTGTTACATTTTTGATCCTTATGGGAATTACCACCTTATTCATGAAGGGTATCAAAAAATTCTTTCCAAGTTCCTGGGGTTTTATCTCCAGGCAAAGCTTGTTAAATTTGTTCAGGCCTCAAAATCAGACCATGACTTTGATACTCGCCATCGGAGTTGGTACTTTTTTGATCAGTACTTTATATTTTACAAAAGATATGCTTCTGGCCAAATTATCCTTTGAAAGTAGTGATAATACACCTAATATCATTCTAATGGATGTTCAGAACGATCAAAAAGAAGATGTAGCCAATACGCTGGATAATGTGATCGACAATATTCCAATTGTAACGATGAGGGTGCATAGTATTAAGGGGAAACTGGCAAATGATATCAGAAAAGATACCACGAGTACAATAAATCAATGGGTCCTTAACCATGAATTCAGGGTCACTTATCGAGATTCATTGGTCGCTTCAGAGGAGTTAACAAGTGGAGCGTGGGTTGCTGAGGAAAGCTACGACGGATCACAGGCGGTATCCATTTCCATCGCCGAAAATATTTCCAGAGATGCTCTTGTTCAGGTTGGAGACACTATTGTCTGGAATGTTCAAGGTGTATTAATGAAAACAAAAGTGGCCAGTATCAGAACTGTGGATTGGGGAAGGATGCAACTCAATTTTAATATAGTGTTTCCAAAAGGCGTGCTTGAAGATGCCCCACAATTTAATGTATTATCGACACATGCCCCCGATGAAAAATCATCTGCTAAATTACAAAGTGAGTTGATTCAAAAATATCCGAATATATCTATCATCGATTTCAGGCAGATCCTGGTACTGATAGAGAAAGTACTCAACAAGATATCATGGGTCATCAATTTTATGGCTATTTTCAGCATATTTACCGGAATCATAGTGCTCATTGGTGCTGTTCGCACCAGTAAGTTCCAGAGAATTAAAGAAAATGTTTTACTTAGAACCTTAGGAGGTACAAGTAAACAGATCTTAAAGATCACTGCTCTTGAATATATGTATTTAGGCGCTCTTGGCAGTCTTAGTGGAATTATCTTGTCACTTGTAAGTGCGCAAATACTCGCCTATTTTATATTTGATCTGGCATTTGTTCCTTCGGGTTTTCCATTCTTTGTTTTGTTTCCTGGAATTACGTTACTGGTCTTGGCCATTGGATTATTGAATAGCAGAAGTGTTTTAAACAGTCCTCCTTTACAAGTCTTGAGAAAGGAAAATGCGGGTTAAATCCGAATAATTTATAAAGAAATTATTGGCCTTCATTTTATCATAAAATCTTGATTTTTTGTATCTTGAAACCAAGTTTTTCTCTTTGAGAATCCTATTTTTATTATCAAATTCGAACATATATGAATCGTCTAAAATCAATATTATTACTGCTGTTAATTATTTTTAGTAGTACAATTGGCGCCCAGTCTGGCGACGCTGTCGAATCAATATCATTAGCAAATAAGAATATCCTCGTCGTGTGGGGAGGTTGGGATGGTCATCAACCGCATGTTTTCGCAAAGAAAGTCTCTGAATGGGCAAGCTCTATAGGCGCCAATGTCATTGTTTCAGATTCGTTGGGTGTTTACAGCAATTCCGAATTGATGAAAAAGCAGGATCTTATCATACAGTATTGGACCATGGGTACGATCACAGACGAACAAAGCAAGGGATTAATTGATGCCATAAAAAGTGGAACCGGTCTGGTGGGTTGTCATGGTGGAATTGGCGATTCTTTTAGAAACAATACTGATTACCAATACATGGTCGGGGGCCAATGGGTTACTCATCCTGGCGGAAAGATTGATTATACTGTACAAATAAGTAATACCGGAGACCCTGTGACAAAAGGCCTGCAAGATTTTGAAATTAAAAATACAGAGCAGTATTATATGCATGTAGACCCCAACGTTCGAGTATTGGCAACAACTACTTTTAATGCTGATCACGATAAATGGATTGAAGGAAATAGCATGCCTGTTGTATGGAAAAAACATCACGATAAGGGCCCTGTTTTTTACATCTCTATTGGTCACAATCCAGAAGACTTTGACCATCCTGCTGTATGGACAATGCTTACAAGAGGTATTGATTGGGCCATTAATGGCGGAGTAAATTAAAGTGGATTATCACCAAGCGATTTTCACACTTACGGGCTACATTTCTCCCTTCATTTTAACAATCATGTCTTTAGCATTTTGATTTTGAGGATCTAACTCCAGGGATTTTTGATAATTTTTTATAGCTAATTCATACTCTTTATTCATCATGCAGGCTTCAGCATAACTGTCATAGACATTTGCACTACTTGGATACATTATAGTATTCACCTTAAATATAGCCTTGGCCAGTTCTATATTGTCTTCGCTCAATAAATTATATCCTTTTCTATTTAAGCGATTTTCGCTTATAGCTTCATCATTCTTATCAGCTCTTTGAATTTCCATATAGGCTGATAATCCCTTATTAAAATCTCCCGAGGAAATAATCTCGAGAGGTATTCTTTCTTCTTCCGACATCATTTCATATGAAGAAATGATATGATGATCTGTCGGTTGCCATTTGATCATTTTAAAATTCTCATTTAGTGAATCAGTTCTAAATTGAATAGGTTCATTATTCTCCCTACTGACAAACGTTGAATCACTAATTCGAATAAATTCATCAGGTTGTTGTCCCATACGTTTCACATATAACTTCTTATTGTCTTCATATACCTCCAATAAGTCATCGCTATTAATTTTATAGCGACCCGTTATAGCAATTATGTCTTCCTGATTCAAGTCAAGTTTCTTGTAAACTGGAACAAAATTTTCCCAGTCATAGGTCAATGCAACCGACCTAATGAGCTCTGAAATAAAATCAGGATGGTTTGAATTGGTCAAAACAACAACCCCATAACCCTTGGTTTTATGAGCTACAAGCTCGCTCGAAAATCCTTCATCCCATCCTCCATGTCCAAAATATACTGCATCACCTTTTTTGTTAAGAAACAAACCCAAACCAAGAAAATCTTCCACAAATGGTGTTAACATTTGATGGACCATCTCCTTTGAAAGCACTTTTTCACTTGTGCCTTTATATGTGTTTTGAACATCTATGGCAAATTTTGCGAGGTCTTCTGATGTCGTCCAAAGTCCGGCAGCAGCCATTTCAGGATAGGTATGTCTTTTACCTTTGGTCATAGATCCATCAGGTAAATAACCGGTGGCTGCCATCTTAAGCTTCTCCATGGATAAAGGTTGTTCATAGGTACTGTTACTCATTTCCAAATGGCTTAAAACAAGTTCATCCATCAATTCGGGATATGATTTCCCTTTGACATCAATCAGCATTTGTTGCATTATCGTATAACCTCCGCCAGAATATCTAAAGCTCTCTTCTGGCACTTTATCTACAAATATCGCAGGAGAATTAGCAGGCGGAACTCCATTTAAAATTTCTATTAAAGAAGGAACAGTCAAGTCCGGGCTGTATCCTAAAAATCCATGAACAGTCAGGCCGCCAGTATGACTAACCAAATGTTTTAAACTCACCTTTTTATTCTCAGTAAATTCATTATCAGGAATTTTCCATGAAGACAAGTAGGTATTTACATTTTCTTCCAAATCTATCTCATCATTATCCGCTAATTTCAAAGCTCCATATGAGGCAACTGGTTTACTAATAGAACCCGCCTGAAATAGCGTATTCAACCTTACCGGCTCATTACTTTCTTTATCCATGATACCATAAGCTTTTGACCATACTATCTTATGGTCATAAATTACCGCTATACTCACTCCAGGCACACCATAATGCTCCATGCGATCTTCCAAGGTCCAACGCGCCTCATCCTCAATATAAACAGGTGGAACCAAATTTGTTTCAACTAATATTTCACTAGAATTTACTTCTGAATTCTGGGGCATATCTTTACAAGAAAGAATTGAAAATAACAGTAGGCTAAAAAAGATGAGTTTGAATTTCATAATTACATGATTAAGTTGAATTTGATTCATTGAAAATAAGGACGTCAGTATTTGATAATTGTTACGAATGAAACCAGATCAAAAATAGATAACAATTAAAAAACAAGATACAATATTAATTTTTCACCTCTTTTGGATTTCTATCAGTTAAATAGCTTAAAAAATGTACTTTTATCTTACAAAAACCATCTGATTGAATAGATCAATTACCTATACCGTATTTATTGTAGCCTTG
>CBDULU010000022.1:0-12314 GCA_965368155.1 uncultured Flavobacteriaceae bacterium | reverse complement strand
AAGACATTGATAATTTTTATTTGTCTAAATTTCAAAGACGAGGAGATTTACTTCAAACTTTAATTGACGTAAAAGACGAATTTACAGATGGTAATAAAATGTCTATCTTCTATGAAAAATTGCAGGATGATGACTCGGGTGAAAGGGAATTTGTCCCTGGTGATATTGTAGACATTAGTCTTCTCGGCCTATCTGAGCAATACTATAATTATATAAAATTGCTTATCCAGCAATCTGGAGGTCCGGGTGGGCCTTTTAGTACCACCCCAGCCGAAATCAAAGGCAACTGCGCCAATGTGACGAGACCTGAAAATTATGCTTTTGGCTATTTCAGGTTAACTGAAGTGGATAAAAGGGTCTATCAATTTGAATAAGCTCAGGGTCATTTAATACCATATCGCAACCGTGAAAAGAATTTCGAAAACCATTCCTGAAAGAAATTCAAGTGCCTTTAAGCAAAAAGCACTTCGGTGGGCTCAGCAGTTCAATGAAGTCGTTTTTTTAGAGTCAAATTCTGAGGCCCAGATAAGCAAACAACAGTATGTAAATTATGATGCCGTTTTGGCTATAGGAGCGCAAAGCAGTATCACCACTGGGTATAAGAATGCATTTAAAAAGCTCAAAACCTTTCAAAACAAGCACAAGGACTTTCTATTTGGGCACTTAAATTATGATCTTAAAAACGATATAGAAGATCTGTCATCTTCCCATGAAGATCATATAGGTTTTCCGGACCTTTATTTCTTTCAACCCAAAAAACTTTTTTTGTGGAAAAACAATCAGGTTGAAATGTTATATCTGCCAGATCTTAAGGCAGAAATTGAACTAGATCTGCAAGCTATAAAAGACTTCACCCTCGCTCAAATATCTGGTTCCACACCTCTGGAAATATCAAGTAAAATATCAAAGGAATCCTATTTTAACAAAGTTGACAATATCCTTGAGCACATACACCGCGGAGATATATACGAAGTCAATTTTTGTCAGGAATTCTATGCGAAGAATGCCTTAATTGATCCTATTGCTGTATACCATAAGCTGAATAAAATTTCTCAGGCGCCATTTGCCAGTTTTGTGAAACTACAAGACAAATTTCTGTTATGCTCCTCTCCTGAAAGATTTGCCAAAAAACAGGATAACAAAATCATCGTTCAACCCATAAAAGGCACAGCAAGAAGAGTTGACAATATTAAAGAAGACCAACTATTGGCCAAGACTTTATCAAATGATCCCAAGGAAAGAGCAGAAAATATTATGATCGTTGACCTGATCAGAAATGACCTTTCCAAATGTGCCGAAAAAGGAAGTGTCAAGGTAGAAGAATTATGTCAGGTATATTCCTTTAAACAAGTACATCAGCTCATTTCAACAGTAAGTTGCCAGGCCAAAAAAAATACCCATGTGGTTGATATCATCAAGGATCTTTTTCCTATGGGGAGCATGACGGGGGCTCCTAAAATATCTGCAATGAAGATCATTGAGGAGGAAGAAGAGACCAAAAGAGGTCTGTACTCAGGTGCTGTAGGCTATTTCACCCCTGAAGGGGATTTTGATTTCAATGTTGTCATTAGATCGATATTGTACAACGCATCAAATGACTATGTCTCTTTCTCCGTTGGAAGTGCAATTACATCTCTATCTGAAATCGAGAAAGAATATGAAGAATGTTTATTAAAGGCAAAAGCCTTAAAAGAAGCGCTGGCAGGTTAATCCTGTTTTTTAAATGCTACTACCCTTATACGACGATAATCTGCATACCATTTCCCATCTTTAAAACATGCTAATTTCAAATTATTCTGTACTTCGGTTACTATTGCCGCCTTTTCTTTAGCGTTGACTCCTTCAAAAAAATGATTGCCAAACATTTCAATCCAATCTTTTATGCCTTCATTTTTACTGTCTAAAAACGTGGGCCTGTCATAAAGTTGGGCAAGTGAAACCTCGAAACCTGTACTTTCCAGAACAGAAGTATATTCGCCTATGGTTGGAAAATACCATCTTTCGAATCCTGCATTTTTATGAAATCCATGATTGTTCAAGCTCTTTCTTAAGGCATTTACAATATTGGCAACGTTACCATATCCGCCGAATTCAACGACCAATCTCCCTCCTGGTTTCAGGTGAGTATACATGTTTTTTGTCGCCGGTATCTGGTCTTGGATCCAATGCAAAACTGCATTCGAAAAAATAGCATCAAAGGGCTGATCGAAAAAAAAAGAATCAGCATTCATATGGTAAAAATCCATATCGGGAAACAAATTCTTTGAAGCCTGAATCATATCCTTTGAACCGTCAATCCCAATAACAGTGGCCCCAGATTCTGAAATTTTGGCAGTCAACTGGCCCGATCCACAACCTAAATCAAGGATGAGCTCTCCAGATTTCGGATCCAGTAAATCAATTAAATGGGATCCGTACTGATGTACAAAACCATGCTTTTCATTATAAAGATCTACGTTCCAATTCATTTGTTAAGTATCATTATTCATGAATTATGCGCATTCGCTTTCACCATTTTCGCCTTGATCCTGTCCAATCCTAAATTTCCAATGCTTCCAATATGAGAATGAGATACTTTCTTATCGGGTTTAAATTCTCCTGCTGTAACCTTGGCCCCGACAATTTTGTAAGCATCCCTAAAAGGGGTACCATTCTGAACAAGCTGATTTACTTCTTCTACAGTAAAGAGATAATCATAGATCTTTTGATCCACAATGTTCTTGCTGACTTTAATATTCTTAAGCGAAAACGTAAACATTTCCAGACAGGATTTTAGCGCCTGAATGCCTGGAATCAATCCTTCCTTTAGCAATTGCAAATCCCTGTGATAGCCACTTGGTAAATTATTGATGATTAGCGTGAGCTCATAGGGCAAGGATTGAATTTTATTACACTTTCCTCTAATTAATTCAAAGACATCCGGGTTTTTTTTATGTGGCATGATACTGGAGCCTGTGGTCAATTCATCGGGAAAGGAAATAAATCCAAAGTTCTGACTCATATACAAACAGATATCCATGGCAAATTTTGAAAGCGTTCCTGCTACTGAACTCATGGCAAAAGAGACCGTTCTTTCCGTTTTACCTCTGCTCATCTGAGCGGCCACCGAATTCACTTTTAATTCGCCAAATTCCATCTCTAAGGTAGTATGATCCCGATCGATCGGAAAGGAACTGCCATATCCCGCAGCTGATCCCAAAGGATTCTGGTCGACTACTCTAAACGCTGCATTTAACATGTACATATCGTCGATCAGGCTTTCTGCATAGGCTGAAAACCACATCCCAAAAGACGAAGGCATGGCCACTTGAAAATGCGTATAACCGGGAAGCAATACATCTTTATACGTATCAGAAAGCTCAAGCAGCAAGTTGAAAAATTCCATCATCATTGCTCTTATATCTTTGATCTCTTCTCTTAGATACAAATGAACATCTACAAGTACCTGATCGTTTCTAGAACGTGCCGTATGTATTTTTTTACCCGTATCACCTAGTTTTTCCGTGAGCATAAATTCTACCTTGGAATGTACATCTTCAAATTCATCCTCGATCACAAAATTGCCCTTTTCGATCTGACTTGTGATATTGGTCAACTCTTTCTCTACTTGGTCTATTTCCTTCTCAGTCAGTAAACCTATTTTATGAAGCATTCGGGCATGAGCCAGTGAACCAATCACATCATATTTAGCGAGAACAAGATCGAGTTCTCTATCATTCCCAACAGTAAATAAGTCTATTTTCTTATCCGTACTAAATCCTTTGTCCCAAAGTTTCATATGTTTATTTTTATAAGACTATAATATTTCTTTTAAAATTTTAATGTACAGTTCAATTCCTTCAAAAATCTCCTTTTCAAATATAAATTCATCTGCTGTATGTGATCTTAAAGAATCACCGGGGCCTAACTTTAAAGAAGGACAACTCAAATTCGCCTGATCAGACAAAGTTGGTGAGCCATAGATCTCCCTTCCCAAATTGATCCCTGCAAGAACTATATCATGATCTTTAGGGATAGAGGAAGAATTTAAATTTAGTGATCTTTCCTTTACCTCGACCTCAACATGGTCTTTTACAAGGTCCAGTACCTCTTTATTGGAATACAAATCATTTACCCTGATATCTACCACAAAATGACAGGTGGCAGGCACTACATTGTGTTGACTTCCCGCGTTGATCTGGGTGACTGTCATTTTGGTATCATGCAGCGTTTCAGACACTTTAGGAAACTTAAAAGATTCGAACCAACGAATGGCCCTCATAGCCTTATAAATTGAATTATCTCCTCTTACATGAGCTGCATGACCTGCAGTTCCATGGGCATAACAATCGAGCACCAATAAGCCTTTTTCCGCAATGGCAAGATTCATCAAAGTCGGTTCTCCAATAATCGCAAAATCAATCTCAGGCATGACGGGCACCATAGAGCGAATCCCATGATCACCTGAATTTTCCTCTTCCGCCGAAGCCAATAAGATCAAATTATACTCAAGACCTTCTTGCTTATAAAAATGAATAAAGGTGGCGATTAATGACACCAGGCAACCGCCTGCATCATTTGAACCCAGGCCATAGATCTTACCATCGATGACCTCAGCCTTATGCGGATCTCTCGTATAACCTTTATTTGGCCTGACCGTATCATGATGAGAATTTAATAGAATATTCGGCTTAGCTACATCAAAATGTTCATTTACTGCCCAAATATTATGCATTTCTCTTTTAAAGGGTACGCCCTGATCTTTTAAGAAATTTCCTATGATGACAGCCGTTTGATCTTCCTCTCCAGAAAATGATGGCGTATTGATGAGATCGATCAATAGTTGTTTTGCTTTATCTCCCAGTTCACTTATCATAACATCAAGGTTGTGTGTTTTATATTCTTATCCGAGATGAGCTTAGGTTTTCCAATATGCACCTTATAAACTCCGTTTTGCAATGCGTCAAAACAATTCTCCATTTTTGGCAACATTCCTTCAGCAATTATTCCGCCTTTCTTCAGACCCTCGTACTTATTTCTATCAATTTGTTCAATAACAGAATCATCATCTTCTACCTCTCTAAGTACTCCGTTTTTTTCAAAACAATATACCAATTCCACTTCAAAATCTCGGGACAGGCTCTTGGCTAACTCTGCAGCGATAGTATCGGCATTGGTATTTAAAAGCTGCCCTTGTTTGTCATGTGTTATCGCAGAAAAAACAGGTACAAGGCCAGAGTTGAGAAATAAGCCTATGGTTTGATCCTGAACCTCATCAATATCACCTGCGAAACCATAATCGATATCTTTGACTATTCGCTTATGCGCCCTGATCACATTGGCATCTGCCCCAGAAAGACCCAAGGCATTACAACCTGATTTTTGTAATTTTGCAACGATACTCTTATTGAGCAAACCTGCATACACCATGGTAACGATCTCCAGATTTGCCTCATCCGTAACCCTTCTTCCTCCGATCATTTTTGGCTGTAAACCCAAAGAATCTGCCATTTCGGTTGCTTTTCTTCCCCCTCCATGCACTAGTATTTTCAAGCCATCCAGGTTGGCAAAATCATACAGAAACAATTCAAGTTGTTCTGAACTATTGATGACATTCCCTCCTATTTTTATGATGCTCAGTTTCTTTTTCATCAGCTTAACTATTGGCCCAAATAAGTTCTTCAAGAATTTTCTTTAACACTATCTGAGCAGAAAAAGTTCTGTTATTTGCCTGTTTGATCACCAATGAATTGGGATGGTCGAGAACGGCGTCTTCCACAACCACATTTCTCCTTACCGGCAAACAGTGCATAAATCTGGCATTATTTGTCAAGGCCATTTTATCTGTGCTTATCATCCACGAAGTATCTGTTGATAAAACCTTACCATATTCATTAAAAGAACTCCAGTTCTTGGTGTAAATATAGTCAGCTCCTTCAAAGGCTTTGATCTGGTCATATTCAATATGGCTTGCGCCTGTTATTTCCGGATCCAATTCATATCCTTTGGGATGTGTGATGACAAAATCCGCTTCCTGCTTGCGCATCATTTCAACAAATGAATTCGCAACTGCATGAGGCAAAGCCTTCGGGTGCGGCGCCCAGGATAATACCACCTTAGGCTTTCGGCCTTTTAACCTGTCTTTGTCTTCCTCAAGGGTAATCGCATCGGCAAGCGCCTGCAAAGGATGCCCGACTGAACTTTCCATATTCACAATAGGTACGGAGGCATACTTGGTAAAACCATTCAAGACAATTTCGGCCTTGTCTTTTTCTTTATCCTCCAAAGAGGCAAATGCCCTGATCGCAATAATATCGCAAAATTGAGAAATGACTTGAGCGGCTTCCTTAATATGTTCAGATTTTCCCTGATCCATGATGATACCATCTTCATACTCAAGGGCCCAACCTTCTTTGTCAAAATTCATGACCATGGTAGTCATCCCAAGGTTTTGAGCAGCTTTCTGAGTACTGAGACGGGTTCTTAAACTGGGATTGAAAAACAACAACCCTATGGTTTTGTCTTTGCCCAAATCGCTATGCGCTAAAGGTTTTTCCTTTAAGTCTCTCGCTTCTGCTACCCATTCATCCATCGAATCTATATCCTTAACCGATAAGTAATTCATCATTGATCATTTAAAATTTTGGTAAAAGGTATTTGTTTTCTCATGGCTTTTATGATAAAATTATCGCCAATACCATTCACGATCCAAGTTTCTATTTTTTCTTTTTTTAATATTTCAGCGGCTTCTATTTTTGACAACATCCCTCCCGTTCCTTGTGAACTTTTACCATCAGCAATTTCATGTCGAAGTTCTTTTAAGTCCCTTACCTCAGTTATGGTCGATTTTATGTCGCTGTCTATACTGTTTTTGGTATAGATGCCATCCGTATTGGTTGCAATGATGACCAGGTCTGCCCCGATCAAAGCTGCTGTCAAGGCTGCAAGTTTGTCATTATCACCAAATTGAATCTCATCAGTAGCCACCGTATCATTTTCATTTATGATAGGAATATAGTGGTTGGCCAATAAGACATTAATGGTATTTACAATATTTTCTTTTGACTTTTCACGATTAAAATCAGCATATGACAACAAACACTGTGAGGTGAGCAAACCCAACTCCCTGAAATTCTCCTGAAAGATACGCATAAGATGCGGTTGACCAATTGCGGCAAGTGCCTGTTTGACGTTGATCTCCCTACCACTTGATTCCAGCTTTACAAACTGTTTGGCGACTGCAATTGCCCCTGAACTGACAATGACAAACTCATAATCCTGATTCAATTCAGCAATCTGCCTGCCGATATCTTCGATCTTCCCTCTTGAGATCTGATCTGTTTCCTTGGTCAAGGTATTGGTTCCTATTTTTAGGAGTACCCTCTTTTTATCTGATTTGCCCATCTCCATATACATACCATTTATTAGTCACCAAATGTTGAAGACCAATGGGCCCTCTCTGGTGTAATTTATCTGTGCTGATGGCCAATTCACCTCCTAAACCAAATTGAAAACCATCTGTGAATCTTGTAGATGCATTATGGTAAACTGCCGCAGCGTCTATAGAACTCATAAAAGTATCTGCTTCAGTCTCGTTTTCCGTAATAATTGATGCCGAATGTCCGCCACCGTATTTATTGATCATGGCTACGGCTTCCTCATTTGAAGCCACATCCCCGATCAGAATTTTAAAATCAAGAAATTCCTCATACCAAACTTCTTCTTCTGATACAGATTCAACTCCTTCAAAAGATTCCATCCTGTGAGATCCCAAAACTTGCACCTTATGCTGCATCAGATTTTGGATCAAACTATTTACAAAATCTTCATATCCCGGCAAATCCCTATTGATAAGAACCTTGTCAAGGGCATTACAGGCAGAGATCTTGTCAGTTTTTGCATTCAAAATGATCTGCATGGCCTTCTTCTGATCAGCCTCTTGAGCCACATATACAAAATTATTACCCCTCCCACTTACAATGACCGGGCAGGTGGCGTGTTCTTTGACAAAAGCGATCAACTTTTCACCTCCTCTTGGAATGATCAGATCGATCTTTTGGTTCGGATGTTTTAAATATGCCCTTGTCTGCTCACGATCATAATTTAAATAAGTAACCCAATCCTTGCTTACCTTGTTCTGTTTAAGCGCCTCGTGCCATAGATCGACTATCGCCAAATTTGAGTTTAATGATTCCTTTCCTCCTTTGAGAAGAATTTTGTTTCCTGATTTAAAAGCAATCCCACCAGCTTCGATAGTAACATCTGGTCTTGATTCGTAGATGATCATGATGGTGCCAAAAGAAGCCGTTTTGTTATAGATATCCAAGCCGTTATCATGCTTAAAATGGAATCTTTCAATACCAACCGGATCTTTCTGAGCGGCCAATTGCTCTAAAGAAGCCACCATGCCCAAGATTTTTTCCTGATCCACCTTTAGCCTGTCATACATGGCAATATCATGCCTGTCATATCCTTTGATATCTTTTTCATTCGCCTTTAAAATGTCATTTTGCTGATCATTCACCAGACGCGCCATAGTCAGCAGCACATTATTTCTTTGTTCTATTGATAAAATTGATTCCATGACCATTATTTACTTATTGCGCTATTGCTGATTCTTTTCAAGACACTTTTTAAGGCCGCTATAAAAAAATCAATTTCTTCAGTCTCTATTGACAGGGGCGGTAAAATTCTTAAAAGATTAGGATCTGAAGATCCTCCGGTAAAAATTCCCTCTTCAAAAATGAGTTGCTTCCTCATTTGAGCCACCGGAAAGTCAAAAGATACTCCCAACATCAAGCCTTTACCTTTTACGGATCTAATTTGTTCTATCTCTTTTATTTTTTCCAAAAAATGTGCAGAAACCTTGGTCACATTTTCCATTAATCGCTCCTTTTCTATCACATCGAGCACTGAAATAGCAGCTGCACAAGCCAAGTGATTCCCCCCAAATGTTGTACCCAATAAGCCATATGATGCCTTTATTTTATTTGAAATGAGGATGCCTCCAACAGGAAACCCGTTCCCCATGCCTTTAGCCATGCTAATGATGTCAGGATGAATACCATGATACTGAAAAGAAAAGAATTTTCCACTCCTTCCATAACCAGATTGAATTTCATCAAGAATAAGGATGGCTCCGTATTCACTACACAATCTTTCAAGTGACTGGAAAAATTCGGAAGTACCTTCATTTAAACCTCCTACACCTTGAATCCCTTCAATGATTACCGCAGCTACATCTTTTTTTGACAGTTCCTTTTCTAAGGAATCTATATCATTTAGAGGAAGGAATACTACTTCATGCTGACTGTTCAATGGAGCATTGATCTTTGGATTATCAGTAGCTGCAACGGCTGCTGAAGTTCGGCCATGAAATGCTTTTTCAAAGGCAATAATCTTACTTTTCCCAGTTGCGAAAGAAGCCATTTTCAAGGCATTTTCATTCGCCTCAGCCCCTGAATTGCACAAAAACAAATTATAATCTTCACATTGAGATAGCTTTCCCAGTTTATGAGCCAATTCTTCCTGCAAAGGGTTTTGAATTGAATTAGAATAAAAACCCATCTTCTCAAGCTGACTCGACAAAGCAGCTACATAGTCCTTATGACTATGACCAATAGAGATGACGCCATGGCCTCCATAAAGATCAAGATACTTTCGACCTTTATCATCTGTTACGTAAGATCCTTCAGCGCTTTCAGGACAGACATCATACAAAGGGTATACATCAAATAATTCCATATCAATTCACTTAAATCTGATTTATTTTTTCGTACGAGGTCACCAGTCCTTTGATAATCGATGAGCTTAGTCCCTGATGTTCCATTTCGTTCAATCCCTCAATGGTACATCCGCTGGGTGTCGTTACCTTATCTATTTCCTGTTCGGGATGACTTTGAGAATCTATCAACAGACTTGCAGCTCCTAAACAAGTCTGCATAGAAAGTTTTTGTGCTTCTTCACTGTGAAAACCCAGTTGAACAGCACCTTGTGTGGTTGCTCTTATCAACCTCATCCAAAAGGCAATGCCACTTGCACAGATCACTGTGGCGGCCTGCATCAGACTTTCCTCAATGCACATCGTTTCTCCTAGCGCATTAAAAATGCTTTTGGCCAAGTGAATATTTAATTTACCTGCCTCATTGGCACTTATACAGGTCATGGATTGGCCAACAGAAATAGCCGTGTTTGGCATACATCTTATTACTGGAACACCCTTTTTTACCAGAGCCTCAATTTCTTCAATCTTCCTACCTGTAGCTACTGAAATAATGGTGTGTTTCTTAGGATCTATCAGATCCTGAATCTCCTCAAGAACGAGTTTTAACTGAGCAGGTTGTACGGCCAAAATAATCACATTTGAATACTTGACCGCACGCCTGTTATCAGTAGTGGTTTTTACCATAGATACCTTTTCCAGGTGGCTTAAAGAGGCCGTATTTCTTTTGGTAAGGTATAGTGATTTACAATTAATTTCCTTTTTCTGGCCTAAGATTCCTACTGCAATTGAGTATCCTAAATTCCCTACTCCTATGATGGCTATTTTCATCTGTTAATTTTAAAAAAAGTTAGCTTTTAGTGTAAGACCTTCTGTTTCATTAAAACCAAACATTAAATTCATATTCTGAATAGCCTGGCCTGAAGCTCCTTTTAACAAATTATCGATAGCGCTGGTAATCAATAATTTATTATGATGTTTTTGTAAATGAATAAAACACTTATTGGTATTTACCACTTGTTTTAAGAAGATGTCCTTATCCGACATATGCGTAAAGGAAGCATCCTTATAAAATTCATGATATAAACTTTTTGCCTCGTCAATACTACCTTCATATTTGGTATAGGCTGTAGCAAAAATCCCTCTGCTAAAATTACCTCTGTTAGGGACAAAATTCACTTCATGATCAAAATCTGGTTGAAGGATTTCAATGTTTTGATTGATTTCTCCAAGGTGTTGATGATTAAAAGCCTTATAGTGAGAAAAGTTATTATCTCTCCAAGTAAAATGAGTCGTTTTGGATAGAGAAACACCTGCTCCTGTTGCTCCGGTTACGGCGTTGACATGAACATCATCTATAAGCAAATTGGCCTTTGCAAGAGGTAACAGTGCCAGCTGAATTGCCGTGGCAAAGCAACCAGGGTTTGCTATATGATCTGCCTGAATGATCTCTTCTTTAAAGACCTCAGGTAAACCGTAAACAAAATTTTTATTCATGAACTCACAATCCGGGGTAAGCCTAAAATCATTACTCAAATCAATGATCCGGGTATTGTTAGAAAAGGAATATTCTGATAAAAACAGCTTTGAATTACCGTGCCCCAAACAGAGGAAAAGCACATCGACTTCGGGGTTGATCTTATGGTCAAATTTCAAGTCCGTATCGCCAAGTAAATCCCTGTGTACTTCTTGAATCTCATTTCCTGCATTGGATGTGCTGTAAACAAAATCCAGCGAAACCTCAGGATGATTCAGAAGAATTCTGATCAATTCACCAGCAGTATACCCGGCTCCTCCAATAATTCCAGCCTTGATCATCTTTTATGAATTTACGTGGTTAAATATTTTACCTTGATTTGCCGTGATTTTGATAAACCCTTTGGCGTCTTCAGCCGTCCACCCTTCGTTGGTTTCTCCATAACTTGCGAAAGTGGAGTTCATCAGATCGTGTTTTGATGCGATACCGTTCAAGGTAAATCTATAAGGATGAAGTGTTACAAAAACGTCTCCACTTACATTTTTCTGGGTATCTGTTAAAAAGACCTCAAAATTCCTCATGACCTCATCGAGGTATTGTCCTTCATGTAACAGCATCCCGTACCAATTACCCAGCTGTTCCTTATGGTGCTGCTGCCATTTGGTAAGTGTATGCTTTTCTAATAAATGATGAGCTTTGATAATGATCAGCGGAGCTGCCGCTTCAAAACCAACCCTTCCTTTGATCCCAATAATGGTATCTCCTACATGAATATCTCTTCCGATCGCATATGCCGAAGCCAATTTATCCAAAGCCTCTATATTATTGATATGACTACCTTGTTTATCATTGATGGCTGTTAACTCACCCTTTTCAAAAGTCAGTTTCAAATCAAGAGACCCTTCTTTTTTTAATTGACTTGGATAAGCTTCTTCGGGGAGCCCTGAATGAGAACTTAGTGTTTCCTGCCCGCCAACACTGGTCCCCCATAAACCTTTATTTATTGAATACTTTGCTTTTTCCCAGGGAAGATCTACCCCGTTTTCTTTTAAAAAGTCTATTTCTGTTTGCCTGGATAATTTTAGGTCTCTGATTGGCGTAATGATTTCAATTTCAGGAGCCAAAGTTTGAAATATC
>CBDULU010000021.1:0-12388 GCA_965368155.1 uncultured Flavobacteriaceae bacterium | reverse complement strand
TAGTAAATATATACTTTCCCATCGTCATCTTTGATCCAACCATTTGAAAAAACAACATTAGCAACATCTCCTTCACGCTCTTCCTTTAAAGGAGCGATCAAATGTCCATGAGGTTTATGTATAACGATCCATGGTTTTTCCAGGTCTGTCATAAACATATATAAAGTATACCTTAAACCTGCTGCTGTATTACGAACTCCGTGGGCCAAATGCAACCATCCTTTTTCTGTTCGAAAGGGAGCGGGTCCCAGGCCATTTTTAACTTCATAGATCGTATGATAGGTCTTTGCGTCAACAATGATTTCTTCTTTTACTTCAGGGTTTTCAATGGTGTCAGACAGTCCAAAACCTATACCTCCTCCTTTGCCCGTATCAATAAAACCGTCCTGCGGTCGGGTAAAAAATGCGTATTTTCCATCGATCAAATGAGGGAACAAAACCACATTTCTTTGCTGCCCTGTCGTCGAAATTAGGTCAGGAAGTCTTTCCCAAGACTTCAAATCTTTTGTTCTTGCAATTCCGGCTTCGGCCATCGCTGTTGAAGTATCTCCTTGTGGAGCAGATGGATCTTTTCTCTCTGTGCAAAAAACACCATAGATCCAACCATCGTCGTGTTGGGTTAAACGCATATCATAAACATTGGTATCCCAATTTTCATTTTGAGGAATCGAAATAGGCCTTTCCCAAAATTTGAAATTATCAATGCCGTTGCTGCTCTCCGCAATGGCAAAAAATGACTTTCGATCATTACCTTCAACACGGGCAACCAATAAGTATTTATTATTTAATTTAATGGCTCCTGAATTGAATACGGCATTAAAACCAATGCGTTCCATAAAAAATGGATTCGTTTCCCGATTGAAATCGAAACGCCATTCCAATGGAATATGATCCCTTGTTAAAATAGGATTTTCATACCTTTCATAAATGCCGTTAGTACTGTAAATAGCTTTATTCGGTTTGCTCAAAAGCTCTATATGAGCTTCAGAAACTTGGGAATATCTTTCTTTAAAAATTGTTTGATCCATCGTGAGTATTCATATTTTTTAACATGCAGCATATACTATGCTCCTTTGAATTTATTTTAAGGATTTGAAATCTTCTAACAACAAAATGTTTTTATCACTGAGTAATTCCTTAGCATCCGACTCCCCTTTTTGACCTGGATATGGAAAGAAATAATGCACATTGCCATCATTTCTCCAAACCATCACATAGCTAATTTCTTTTGCAACCAAAGGATCAGCCAGGACTTTACCTAATTTTTGAGTATACCATTTGTCATCTGTTACATTCTCTAATCCTGTTTCCGTAAAAGCAGCAATTTTTTCCTTTTTGTTGGCCAGCTCAATGACAATATGCAGTTTTTTAATAGCTAGTGCGGCGCCTCCTTCTTGTTTCAGATCCCAATAATTATCCACGCCTAATATATCGACATATGCATCTCCCGGATACCATTGTAAGTAATCACCGGCTGAATCAAAATTTCTATCAGGTGAGTAGGCCACCAACATTTGACTCAATCCTTTTTCTTCTCTCAAATATTGGATGGTAAATGTAAACAGAGCCTGGAATTCTTCCTTAGTGCAACTCGCATCACCCCACCAGAACCAGGAACCATCCATTTCATGCCAGGGTCTGAAAATAAAAGGAATATCTTCACCATTCTTATCCTTCAATTGTTTAAAAAAGTAGGCAATCTTGTCCAATTGTTCCTTAAAAGTATCATGATGTGATCCTCCAGGAATAATATGTTTTACAACAATGGCCTGCTTATCCCAGGAGCTTTCTCCGTTTGTCGCTGCATAGGGATGCCAGCTAAAAGTATTGACACCTCCCATTTCATGTCCCATAATGGCAAGTTCACGCATCTTTACAAAAGGCACCTTGTCCAAATTCACTTGATCTTCTCTTTCTATACCGCCTAGTTCCCATCCAAAAAGGGCCGGATAATCTCCTGAAACTCGTTTTACATCTGATTCTCCTTGAACATATTCCCATCCCACTCCATAAGCCAAATCATCTTGATGCCCGAACAGTATCCCTTTGCCTTTGATCGATTGCAGGTTGGTAAGAATTGTGTTCTTCTCCAAAGCATCCACTGTTTGAGCAATCAAGCTCATTGTGGAAATCAACATCAAGAAAAACAAGTATTTTATGATTTTCATTCTATAAAGGTTTCAGTATTGGATGCTATTATTTATCTAATTAATTCAAGCTTGTTGCTATCAAGCTCCATTTATTTATCAAAACTATTGGTAAACCAAGATGAAAACAAGTATTTTTACAACACAATTCAATACTTTTACAACATTCATGTGGTAAAATTCTGAAATATTAGAGTTTGACTTTTCTCTAAAAGCCAGTAAAAGGTATAAATGACAATGTATTTAATATGAACAGTTTAGGAGAAAATATACATCGAGAAATTACCCCTTTACAAAAAAACGATTGTTTTCTCGTTTTTGACAGGCATAGAAAAGCATTTAATTTTCCGATACATTTCCATCCTGAATTTGAACTCAATTATATCGCTAATGCAGGTGGTGCAAGAAGATTGGTTGGAGATCATATTGCCCAAATTGATGACAGAGAGCTTGTATTAACAGGATCTAATTTATATCATGGTTGGCAAAATTTTGAGAACTCCAATAAAAATGAATTTCATGAAATTACAATTCAATTTCCTAATGACGTTTTTGAAGCAGGTCTACTGGATAGAAATTTGCTAAAACCCATCAAAACCCTTTTTCAAAATGCCAATCGCGGCATTTTATTTTCTAAGGAGACGACAGAACAGGTAGAAAAACAGATTCTAAATTTGAGCAAAACAAATGGTTTTGACAGCTTCCTGCAATTCCAGTCCTTATTATATGATCTGGCCATTTCAAGAGATCAAACTTTTTTAACCAATATGTCATTTCAACACCAAAATGATTTTTATAACAGTGAACGTATTGAGAAAGTATATCATTTTTTAAAAGAAAACTACCACCGAAAAATCAAAATTGAAGAAGTTGCAGCCTTACTGAACATGTCGGTCATTTCTTTGAGTAGATTGATCAAACAACGAACAGGAAAATCATTTATGGAATTCTTGATAGAAGTTCGACTAGGCTCGGCTACCAGGCGTCTGATCGAAAGCAATGAAAGCATTACTGAAATTTGCTTTGATTGTGGTTTTAATAATATCTCTAACTTTAACAGGATCTTTAAGAAATACCAAAACTGCACACCCTCAGAATTTAGAACAAGTTTTAGTGGTGTCAAAAGTGTTTATTAGCAGATAAATCGATTATTTCTTTCAAAACTGTAACAATTTTGTCTTAATGGTATCTTTATAGAAACTATTAGCAACATAAATCTAAATTCTTTAATCAGTTTAAATTATACCCCATGAAAAAAACCTATTTAAAAAACTTGATGATCGCCCTGATGATTCTGGGAGTAAGCAATGTTATTGCCCAGAAAAAAACCTTTGATGTAGGATCATTTGATGAAGTGATCATAAGTCCACATATTGAAGTAATATTTGAAAAAGCAGCTAATGAATCTGTTGTAATTGAAGACATAGATGTGTCAATGGATAAACTCAATGTAGAAGTGAAAGGAAACACCTTGCACATATATCTTGATGATGCCAAGGTTTATACCAAATCAGAAAAAGTAAAGTATGATGATTACAAAGGCACACATGCCATTTATAACGGAACCTTAGTATCTGCCAAAATATATTATAAAGAGCTGGAAGAACTATCCTTAAGAGGCGAAGAAACTCACAGAGTGATCAGCCCAATTCAAGGTGAAAAACTATCAATTAAAATCTTCGGAGAAGGTGAGGTTTATGTAGAGGAAATCGAAGTTCAGGAATTTTATACAACCATGTATGGAGAAGCTTATCTTGAAGTGAAAGAAGGTAACGCCAAACGTCAACGTATTATTTCATACGGAGAAGGCGAGGTCAATACTTATGGTGTCCAAAACAGTACAGCCAAAATTACTGCTTATGGTGAAGGACGCGTAAAATTAAAAGTTTCAGATGAATTGAAAGTGACTGCTTATGGAGAAGCCACCGTGCATTATAAAGGAAGCCCTATGGTGAATAGAGGCCTCGTCTTAGGAGAAGCCACAATTCATCAAGTCAATTAAGGTTTAACTCAATCTCTACTAGTCTATAAATAAAGCGCCTGATAAAAAAAATTATCAGGCGCTTTCTCTTGATAACATCAAGGACTATTGCAGCCATATCCTGAATGCCATAATCTTATAAAGTAAACATTCAATGAAGGCCAAACTAGACTGAATCCTAACCCTACGCAATTGAGACAATTTTGTCAAAATTTAATAAAAGCAGTTATAAATGCTTCAATTATTATTTCTACCAATCAATGAGCCCAATACTTTACACGCATCTCTAAAGCTGCTAAAGCACAAATAGCAAGGGCCTTCATACATTGAAAAAAACTAAAATGGTTATTTAAAAAATTTGCGATATATTTGAATCTGCAAGTATCAACTGATATTATTTTGTCAATTTATGATCAGATCCTGATCTATTTTACAGTAGAAGTGAATCATGAGGAACAGCGTACACAGAGAAATAACACAATTAAGCCCGGAGGATAGTTTTTTGGTCTATGAAAGGGTCAAGGATGATTTCGATTTTCCAATTCATTTTCATCCGGAATATGAATTGAATTTTATATACAAGGGTGAAGGAGTAAGAAGGATCATTGGAGATCACACCAGTGTCATCAGCGATGTGGAACTTGTATTGGTAGGACCAAACCTTACTCATGGTTGGGAATTGAACCAATGTACTTGTAAAGAGATTTACGAGATCACCGTGCATATACAACAGGATCTGCTCAATGAAAAAATGCTCTCAAGGCGTATCTTCAAATGTATCAGAGATATGTTCAATCGGTCAAAACACGGCATCCTTTTTTCTCAGGAAACCACCATGAACATCATGCCCAGATTGATGGTATTGCCTAAATTAAATGGTATCAATTATTTTCTGGAGTTTATTTCTATTTTAAATGACCTTGCCGGATCTGAGAACCAAACCCTTTTATCGACACAATTTTCAGAGATGAATGACTTTCAGAATAGTGATCGGATCAAAAAAGTATATGAGTATATTCAGGAAAACTACTACCGTAAAATTAGTCTGGAAGAAATTTCTCAGTTGGTTAATATGAGCCCTGTTTCCTTTAACAGATTTATTAAAAAAAGAACCGGGAAAACCTTTATCAACTATGTCAATGATACAAGGATCAGCTATGCGAGCAGGTCACTTATAGAATCTGAAAAAAGTATAGGTGAAATCAGTTATCAATGTGGATTCAATAATATCGCCAATTTCAATCGGATCTTTAAAAAATCTAAAGAATGTACGCCAAGTGAATTCAGAAAAGAATTTGTTGGAATGCAGCGGGTATTATAATCCTAAACCTAAGATCGATCAAGGCTTTAAAGAAAAACTCCCAATGACAAAAGCCATCAGGAGTTTCTTTCAGTAAAAACCTAAGCCATTTATCCCATAATTATTTCGACTTTATGGTTTTTACCTTTCTCAAGTAGTGGAATTATATTTGAGTTTAAAGTTTCTCCGTTGACGATGATTTGCTTCACCCCTTTACTTACATGATCAGGATTTTTAATGTCCAACTGATAAGTAGCTCCTCTGAACTTCCGTTGCATTTTAAAGCCATCCCATTTTTTTGGAATACATGGATCTACGCGTAAGCCATCATACTCAGGTCTTACCCCAAGAATATATTGTGTAATCGCATAAAAGTTCCAAGAAGCAGTACCCGAAAGCCAGGAATTTTTAGCTTCACCGGGCTTAAAAGCTTCTTTTCCGGCTATCATCTGACAATACACATAAGGTTCAACTTTGTGTAAATCCGAGATGTCTTCCAAAAAGCTTGGAGCTATTTTTGTATAGTAATCATAGGCATTGTCACCACGTCCCAGCATGGTTTCACCAATCATGATCCATGGATTGTTATGGCAAAATATACCGCCGTTTTCCTTGTATCCCGCAGGATATGTAGAAATTTCACCGTATTCTATATGATACTTTGTAAAAGCAGGATAATTCAATACCACCCCGTATTCACAGTCAAGATGTTCTTTAACCGAATCTAATGCCTTTTCAACCATTCCCTCTTCCTTACCGATCTCAGCCATAGAACACCAGCCTTGAGATTCCACAAAGATCTTGCCTTCTTCGTTGTCGTCAGAACCAATTTTTTTACCGTAATAATCATAGGCTCTTAAATACCAGTCTCCATCCCAGCCATGGTTCTTAACAGCCTCTATCATTTGATCTACATGCTCTTGGGCTTTATTGGCTTCAGCGTCTTTCCCGACAAATCTGCAGAGATCAACATATTCCTTGCCATAGACCACAAATAAACCAGCGATCATTAATGATTCTGCTATATCGCCTTTTTTATTTCCGGTTGTTTGAAAAGATTCGTTCGGATCACTTGAAAAACAATTCAGATTCAAACAGTCATTCCAGTCTGCCCTACCGATCAAAGGCAGTTTATGCGGACCCAAATTATTCACCACATGATAAAAAGAAGCCTTTAGGTGGTCAAAGTGTGGTTTGGCCCTGGAGGCATCGTTATCAAAAGGTACCATTTCATCCAATAAAGAGAAATCTCCTGTTTCCTTGATGTAGGCAGTAGTTGACAAGATCAACCACAATGGATCATCGTTAAAGTCTCCACCTATCGCAGAATTTCCTTTTTTGGTCAAAGGTTGGTATTGGTGGTAACATGAGCCGTCTTCGAACTGTGTAGAGGCTATGTCAAAAATTCTTTCTCTTGCTCTTTCAGGAATCTGATGTACAAATCCGATAAGGTCCTGATTTGAATCTCTGAATCCCATCCCTCGTCCTATACCTGACTCAAAGAAAGAAGCAGATCGAGACATATTAAAGGTGACCATACATTGGTACTGATTCCAGATATTGACCATTCGATCAAGCCTGTCGTCACCGGATTCCAGTGAAATAGTGCAAAGCAAGTCGTCCCAGTAAGTACGAAGTTCATCATATGCCGCATCAACCTTGGCTACCGTATCATATTTCTTGATCATTTCCTTGGCAGGCTTCTTATTGATCACGGCCTTGGATTCCCATTTATCATCTTTATCAACCTCAACATAACCGAGCATAAATACAAGATCTTTCGATTCTCCAGGTTGCAATTCTATCTCAAGATAATGCGAGGCTATCGGAGACCAGCCATGTGCGACCGTATTTCCCGAGGTACCTTTATCAACTGCATCAGGACTGTCAAATCCGTTATATAGACCCACAAATGATTCCCTATCTGTATCAAAACCTTGAATTTCACTGTTGACGGAGTAAAAGGCATAGTGATTACGTCTTTCCTTAAATTCAGTTTTATGATAGATCACACTGTCCTGGATCTCAACTTCTCCCGTATTAAAGTTTCTTTGAAAATTGGTCATGTCATCCTCAGCATTCCATAAACACCATTCTATAAAAGAAAATAGCTTTAATTTCTTGACTTCAGTGCTGTCATTGCTTATGCTTACTTTCTGGATCTCTCCCCAAAAACCAAGTGGAATAAATTGCAATACCTCCGTGCTAACTCCATTTTTTGAGCCTTTGATCTTGGTATAACTCATACCATGACGGCATTCATAACTGTCCAACTCCGTTTTTACCGGCTTCCATCCTGGTGACCAAACTGTATCACCGTCTTTGATGTAAAAATACTTTCCTCCATCGTCAACCGGAACATTATTATATCTGTAACGCGTAAGTCTCCTGAATTTGGCATCCTTGTAAAAAGTATAGCCTCCTCCTGTATTCGACGTCAGTGAAAAGAAGTCTTCATTACCCAAATAGTTGATCCATGGATAAGGGGTTTTAGGATTTGTGATCACATATTCCCTTTTTGCATCGTCAAAATGGCCGTATTTCATTTCCTTACAATTTTATAAATAGATTCTAAATTTTACTCTCTTTTAATCTCCTGTTATTCAATTCGGTAGTCACCTCATCGATCTTCTTCTGATTCAATGGATAGATCAGCATAAAAATTGCGGCAACAACCGTGATGGCAGCCGGTATCCAACTCATCAACATAATGATTCCCGGTATAGCGCCTTCTATGGAAGTGGCATTTTGACCATCATAGGCAAAAGCTCCCAGTACAAAACCGATAATAGCACCTGCAATTCCTCCACCAAATTTAGTCGCAAAGGAACCTGCTGAATAAATAAGACCTGTTGCCCTTCTGCCGTTCTTAAACTCTGAATAGTCTGCTGCATCGCCTAACATCACAAAAAACAAAGTCGGGAAAATAGCGGAAGCAAACTCAGACACGACACCTATGGCAAACACTGCCGTCACATCCGTAGGTCCGAGAAAAAAGAACAGAGAATTTACCCCTCCAGAAAAAAGTAAAGCGCCAATAAACAAATTCCTTTTTCCGAACTTCTTTCCAAGCGGAGCGGTTATCATGGCTCCAGCAACTGAGGCCAGCATCAAGGCGACTAAAAAGGATGCCGCCAACAATTGATTATTCAAATAATGGGTAAAATAAATGATGACGATCCCTTGTTTAATGGAATTATATATATTGAATAACAGGCCTATTACCAATAAAACCAACCAGGGTTTATTGGTGATCAAGTCTTTCAAATCTCTTTTTAAATCATTCTTCTGAGTCTTAGGTGGCTGCACCCTTTCTCTTGTCGTATAAAAGGTAATAAACATGAACAGGCTGAGAAAGATCGACATGATGTACATCGAATTACTATAGCCTCTTTTCTGATCAATCAGAGAGATACTTTCGGTTACTATATCTGGTTCTCCAGTAACAATAAAAGCATATTCTTTATCGGCTTCCATGGCAAAACTCTTTCCATGGGTAGGGACGTTCTCAACAGCACTAATACTGCTGTCATCCCATATGAAATCAGCAATGCCGTTTTCGGTCTTAATATTTACACTTTCAACGTCTGAAGATGCCGAAACCGTTACCCTGAACTTCTCTTCTTCTAACTGTTCTATCCCGATTTGTGGATTCACGTTTCCAAAATAAGCTACAAGGAAAAGCAAGGCACCCTGAACAAGCATACCTCCTCCAAAAGCACCTACCATTCTAAATGATCCAAGGCTTGTTCTTTCTTTGTCATCACCCGTCATGACCGCCATAAGCGCTCCATATGGAATATTGTTCGCCGTATAGATCAGGGTAAAAAAGATATAGGTCACGTAGGCATATACTATTTTACCAGAATCGCTTAAATCAGGTGAAGTAAATAATAAAGATAGAATAAGGCCCAGGGGAATGGCTGTCCAAAGAATCCAAGGTCTGAATTTTCCGTATTTCGATTTAGTACGATCGCCAACCACACCCATGATCACATCACTAATACCATCGCTAAATCTTGCAACCAACATCAAAACTCCTACTGTTACAGGACTTAGCCCAAAAACATCAGTATAAAAAATAAACAAAAAAGTCGCTACTCCTCTCCAGGCAATATTCGCTGCTCCATCACCTAAGCCATAGCCTAACTTTTCTTTTAAGGATAATTTATTTATATCTGACATGATTTCGAAAATCTTAATATTTACATATCAAAATTACATATATCGAAATAAAAGTATTGATACTATTTTGTCATTAACGAATGTTTTTTTGGAATAATCAATAGAATTTGATCATAGAAATCGTTTTGCTACAAGATTGAGATAAGCAAATAAATAAGGGATACCTGATTGCCTCTAACATATTCATTTACTTCAAAATCATTGCTGTTAAAACAACTCCAATGAGGTATGGAAAATGAAGAGTATCACAAAAAGGATCAAATTAAAATCTGATTTTCTACATTGTATCTTGTCGACAATATTGATCTACCCTTTAACCGGATTAAAAGTAGCTTCCATTTCTTCCAATGTCTTCCCTTTAGTTTCCGGGATCCATTTCCATGTGAAGAATATGATGAAGACGATAAACGCGGAGAACAAAAAGTACGGAAGTGAATTATTCCATACGCCTCCATCGGCAACTAACCTATTCGCATCACTTTCAACAACAATAGGAAAGGTTTGAGACACAAAATAGTTGGCTAACCATTGCGCAGCAACCGCGATTGCCATGGCTGTACTTCTGATACTATTTGGAAATATCTCAGATAATAATACCCATACGATTGGTCCCATAGACATGGCAAAGGACCCTATGAACATAAGAATACCAACCAAACAAATAAGCCCTTCAGTTGAAGAAATTGTTGGCAAACCAGCTGAATTCACTTGTGAGTAATCACTTAAATACAAGGTGAAGCCCATGATCAAAAACCCAATCAACATACCAAAACCACCTATAATGAGTAAGGGTTTTCTACCTAACTTATCTACTGTAAACATGGCAATAAACGTAAATAATAAGTTCACAGTAGCCAATAGTATTTGTTGTAATAAAACATCTTCTTTTCCAAAACCTAGTGCCTGTTCAAATATATCTGCTCCATAATACAGTACGGCATTAATACCTGTAAATTGCTGCAGGACTGAAAGCACTGTTCCAATCACTACAATAGGAAAGAGAGACTTCTGGAATATAGATGCTTTTTTTAATTTTCCTTCTTTGACTATTGAGTCTTTTATTTCAACAAACTCCTTATCAGCCATATCCTGACCATGGATCGATACCAAGACATTTTTAGCTTCCTCTTCCCGTCCTTTGATCATTAACCAGCGAGGACTTTTTGGCACCATAAAAAGTAAGATCAAAAAGGCAAGTGCAGGAATCAATTCAGACCAGAACATATACCTCCAACCATAATCAATATTTTGTTGTTCACTTAATCCTGATCCGATAAAATAAGTGGCAAGAAAAACCACAAAGAAGCCAATTACAACCGCCATCTGATAATAAGTAACCAAGGTGCCTCTGATCTTAGCCGGTGCAATCTCAGCGATATACATAGGCGCATTCATCGAAGCCATTCCAATGGCAATACCTCCAAGAATTCTAAATACTACCATTAACGTCATCGATTCCGGCAACATCGATGGCAAACCAGATCCCCAGGCTGAAACAGCAAAAAGTACTGCCGATATGATTAAAGATTTTTTTCTTCCAATTTGCTTGGAAATCATTCCGGCGGAGGCGGCTCCTAAAAGAGCTCCTAAGAGCGCACTACTCACAATAAAACCTTTTAACCAACCGGTTAATTCAAAATATTTCGAAAAATAAAATTGTGTGCCATTGATCACACCCGTGTCATAACCAAAAAGTAAACCTCCAAGGGTAATGACGATGGTTACGAAATAAATATTGATTCTTTTTGTGCTAGTTTGTCCCATAATAAATAAGTGATTAAAAAAAATTTGCTCAGCAAGATAGAAGATATTTTTGATTAATAATAGTACTAATCAAGATTTTGAAAGTTATTGGGTTGATGCATATTTTGAATACATGGGCCATTATAATTCCTTATAAGCCGAATCGAGCCAATTCATTCTTTCTATATACCAATTTTTTAGGTGATCTACTTCTGCCTGGTGTGTGTCAAAAAATACAGGATTGGGCCACACATAGCGCCCAAAAAGATTCCACTTCTGATCATTCTCATACTGAGACCACTTTAATTGATCCGCATAATAATCCATCTTATCAAGTATGAAATTTTGATTTTCTCTAAAATAAAGGAATCGATTCTTTACTTTTTCCACAAAAACTTCATCTTCAAAGAGCCTGACATACCATGCATGGTCTTTTACCCAAAAACCCGTGGGATATTCACATTCAGAATAATCAACATTTCCAAATGCCCAATCGAAATCCCATAAAGGACCCATTTTTATCTTTTCTCCAGGAATCACATTGAGGAAGATACTTGAAAAATCTTTGGAATCTTGATTTTTAGTAATCTCACTTATTAGATACCAATCAATAAAACTGTCAATGTCAATATATTTGGCATAGCCCAGATCGGGATCTGCAAATTGAGATCCCATCAAAACATTTTCAAACTCTTTGATCAATTCACTAACATAGTTGAACTCATTACTGTTATAGGCTGTTTCAGGTTCCTTAATATTGATAAGAAACTTATTGGTTCTGAAATAAACATCATCAGGATCTAATCTTCCCAACTGATCAATTTCCAACAAATAACCTGTATCACCTATCAGAACCCGATGATCGCTTTCTTCCACTTTTTGAGAGATATTGTAAGTGCCGTTATATGTTCCGTTGATCACAACCTCTGTAAATACGCTCTGTGGTGTCCAATCCAGTTTACTTAAATAACCCATTTCAAAGGCAATTTTGTTTCTGATCAAGGTCTTGTCAGAGTATTCAGCAAGGAAGAT
>CBDULU010000020.1:0-12645 GCA_965368155.1 uncultured Flavobacteriaceae bacterium | reverse complement strand
GCTACAATTCAGCCTGAAATTCTTCCATTACCGGCTTTACAGTACTTTCAGGTAAATCTGCGATGCGGATATACAATAGCCCGTCTACGGCGTTATTGAACTTCGGATCCACATTAAAGCCGACAAGATGTGCATTTTGCTTGATATATTTTTTCAGTAATACTGGAAGCCTCAGGTTACCAGGTTCAATTTCATCAATAACCTTGTCAAACTTTTTCACATCGGCCTTGGTTTTATCAAAAACAAAATCTTTATCAGCATCCTTCAATCTTACCTTATACTCTTTTTTCGGAGAAACGTATTGGGCAACAAAAGGGTCATAATAATGTGACTTCATAAATTCTATCATCAAGGACTTGGAAAAATTCGAAAACTGATTACTGATACTTACACCTCCCATCAAGTACTTATAATTAGGGTACCTCAATGTCACATGAACAATTCCCTTCCAAAGTAAAAACAAGGGCATGGGCTTCTTCTGATAAGATTCTACGATAAAAGCCCTCCCCATTTCAAAAGTATTTTCCATCATGTCAAAAAGCTCTGGTTCGATCTTAAAAAGTTCATTCACATAAAACCCTTCGATGCCATGCTCTATAAAAATGTCCTTACCAAATCCCATCCTATAGGCACCTACCAATTGATTTTCGTTATCATCCCAAAGAAAAAGGTGTTTATAGAAATTATCATATTTATCAAGATCCAAGGATTTATTTGTGCCTTCTCCAACCTTTCTAAAAGTCACCTCTCTTAAACGACCTATTTCCCTTAGTGTATTCGGTATGAACTTGCTGTCTGCCAAATAAATTCTATACGACTTACTCGTAAATATCAAAGAGTCATTTTTATCCAAGACTTTGAGTTCCTCCTTCATCAACTCGGGGCTCACGGGTTCGATGATCTTTTGAACGGATTTTGAAAATATAAAACTCCTGGTATTGTTGTATGAATTATTTTTTTCGAAGGGGTTTGCCAGCATATAGGTCTTCTTCCTCAAATACTGATGAAAATTTTCTAAACTTGTAAATCCATCTTGTTCCTTTACAGATATGGGTTTCCCAATTCTAACCTTGATCACTCTGTTTTTTTGAGTCAACAATTCAGAAGGTAACTTGGCCGTTCTTAAGGTAGGGTTCAAGCTGGATAGAAAATAAAACAAATTACTGTTCTTGGCATGAAAGTAAATGGGTATGACCGGAACATTGGCCTTCCTAATAATCTTGATAGCACCTTCCTCCCAGGGTTTATCTACAACGAGTTTTCCATCCCTAAAAGTTGATACTTCTCCAGCCGGAAAAATTCCTAAAGGGTAGCCTTTACTCAAATGTAGCAAGGCATTTTTTATTCCCGCAATGCTCGATTTGGCATCTTTGTGCTCCTCAAAAGGGTTTACCGGCATCACATATTTTTTTAAAGGAACAATGCGATGCAAAAGAAAATTTGCTATGATCTTATAATCAGGTCTTTTCTCTACCAATAATTTGAGCAACAATATCCCGTCAATACCTCCTAGCGGATGATTGGAAACAGTTATAAATGCTCCTTCTTTTGGAATTCTGGCCAGATCATCTTCAGGTATTTCAAAATCAATTTTGAAATCACCTAGGATACCGTCAAGAAAGGCCATGTCTTCTTTATGCATGTGCCTTTCATAGATCCTGTTGAGCTTGGAAATTCTTAAGGTCTTTAAAAGCATCCAACCCAAGAAAGTGCCCATCCACCCGAATTTATCGAGTTTGATCACCTTTGCTATTTCCTTTGAATTGACCAGACTCATCTGTTCATTTTGCTTTTACGATTATTTGAGCAGTTTCTCTGCTTCTTTGTTTTAATAGTACGTCTGCGTCATTCTCCAACAAGCTCATTGCCTCTTCATCGAAATGCCTGATCGTGTACAAGGTAAGATTTTCATTATATTTTACCTTGTATTTGGGTTTCAGTTTTGCCATCAACCTCTCGAAGTTATTGAAATTATCCTCAATACAAAGGGAAAAACTGATGGCAGAGTTCTGGATTAGATTCACTTTGATCTTAAAGTCATGTAAAAATCGGAAGATTTCACTGATATCATTTTCCATGACAAAATGAAATTCCTTATCAGAAATCGAAATCAATATCTGATGCTTCTTAACAATAAAACACGGGATTTTTGGCACAATATCCAGTTCACTGCCCACATAGGTCCCTTTTAAATCGGCATCAAGAAATGACCTGACTACCAATGGAATACTTTTTCTTTGAAGCGGTTGTAAAGTTTTTGGGTGAATTACGGATGCGCCGTAAAAAGCCATTTCAATGGCTTCTTTATACGATATCTGTTCAATTAAGCTTGTTTGTTTAAATTCCCTAGGATCTGCATTAAGAACACCAGGTACATCCTTAAAAATGGATACTTTTTCTGCATCTAAACAAAAAGCAAAAATGCCTGCTGTATAATCTGAACCTTCCCGTCCTAGTGTAGTGGTTCTGCCGTAATTATCACTTCCTACAAAACCCTGAGTAATGGTAATCCCCGAAGTATCGACCGTTTTTTGAATCGCCTTGGTAGTTAATTCCCAATCCACTTTTGCTCGTCTAAAATCACTATCTGTCCTGATACATTTTCGAACATCGAGCCATTGATGCTTCAATCTATGTGCGGTTAGATAAGCACTGCAAATCCTTGTTGATATAAATTCTGCCTTACTTACGATCTGATCATAGATATAATCATAGTCTGTAGAATTATTCTTTTTCAGGAAATTCGCTATTTCCTCAAATATTGACTTGAGTTCATCATGGATGGATACATTTAAACCTAAATCGAGATCTTCAACAATATTCAGATGAAATAAGCGGATCTTTTCCAGGTGTGGTTCGAGATTGGTTTCCTTTTGATGATAAGCTTTAACGAGATCTTCAAAAGCATTTGTCATTTTTCCCATGGCCGAAATAACAATCAAGACCTCCTTCTTATCAAGCTTTTGAAGCATAGACATAAGATTCCTGACACCCGTGGCATCCTTTACCGAAGCTCCTCCGAATTTAAATATTTCCATTATAGGTATTGATCAAATCTTATTATTCTTAAACCTCATTTGCATAGGCCTGAAGGGAATGTTCATTCATATGCACCACTTGCCATCCTTCCATAATATTGGCACCAGTAGAAGTGTAAAAATCTATGGCCACCTTATTCCAATCCAGCACTTCCCAGGACACTCTCCTTAAATTTCGATCATGAGCATATGATAAAACTTTTGTATAAAGCGCCTTACCGACACCTTGACCTCTATTTTCCTGTCTGACAATTAAGTCCTCCAAGTGTATTATTCTTCCCTTCCAAGTAGAGTATCTTTCATAAAACAATGCCATTCCAATGATCTCCCCTGCTTTTTCCGCAACAAAAACTTTAAAAGCCGGAGCTTCACCAAAGCCATCTCTTTCCAAATCCTCTCTAGTGACTTCAACAGCATTACTCTCTTTTTCAAATGTAGCTAATTCTTTAATTAACAAGAGTACTGCCGCCATGTCAGTTTTTTTACCTTCTCTCAATAATATCTCCATATTTTCGTTTTAAAGTATACAAAAATAACCATATTTGTAAAGCAAACACCTAAACCAAAATAAAATGCATAAGCCTAAAACACTCGGAGAATATATCATCGAAAATCAAAATGATTTTCAATATTCATCTGGAGAACTTTCACGACTGCTCAGCTCTATAAAGCTTGCCAGTAAAGTTGTAAATCATGAAGTAAACAAGGCTGGATTGGTTGATATTGTTGGAGCTGTAGGCGAAACCAATATACAAGGTGAAGATCAGCAAAAACTAGATGTTTATGCCAATGACATTTTTATGAAGACTTTGGTCAACAGGGAAATTGTCTGTGGCATTGCTAGTGAAGAAGAAGATGATTTTGTCGTAATTGAAGGGAAAAACAGGTCGCATGACAATAAATATATTGTGCTCATTGACCCTTTGGATGGTTCTTCGAATATTGATGTAAATGTTTCCGTCGGAACTATTTTTTCAATTTACAGAAGGGTTACACCTATTGGAACTCCAGTGACTAAAGAAGATTTTTTACAACCAGGAAACCTTCAGGTAGCCGCCGGTTATGTGGTCTACGGTACTTCCACGATGATCGTCTATACGACAGGTCATGGTGTTAACGGTTTTACGCTAAACCCGGCTATGGGAACTTACTATTTGTCTCATCCGAATATGACATTTCCAGAAGATGGAAATATCTATTCAATTAATGAGGGCTACTATGTTCATTTCCCACAGGGTGTAAAAGATTATTTAAAGTATTGTCAGGAAGAGGAAGATAACCGACCTTATTCTGCCCGCTATATAGGTTCTTTGGTATCCGATTTTCATAGGAATATGATCAAAGGTGGGATATATATGTACCCAACAAGTTCAAAATCGCCGCAAGGGAAACTGAGGTTGTTATACGAATGTAACCCCATCGCTTTTTTAGCTGAACAGGCTGGCGCCAAAGCCACAGATGGATACAAAAGAATTTTGGAGATCAAACCGACTGAATTACATCAACGTGTACCAATTTTCTGTGGAAGTAGGTTAATGGTTGATAAATTGGAAGAGTTTATGGCGAAGTATCCGGAGAGTGCGGATTATTAAGGGTTAAGGATTAAGGCTTAAGGATTAAGGACTAAGGACTAAGGACTAAGGACTAAGGACTAAGTAAATAAATTCATTTCGATGAAGTAAATGTGATAAGGAAGGAAACTTCGAAAGTCTTCAATCTTAAATCTTCAATCTGAAATCTGAAATCTGAAATCATTTCACCCTCTTTTAAGTATAATATTACTTCCGTCAACACGGATTAATTATATTTGCAGAAATTATTGATCCTTGGGCACTATAAAAATCAGTAACATCAGAGTTTATGCCTACCACGGCTGTTTGGTGGAAGAAGGCAAAATAGGTTCTGAATACAGAGTAGACCTATCCGTAAAAGCAAATCTTAAACCTTCTGCAAAAACGGATCAATTAGCCGATACGGTTGATTATGTGCACCTTAACAGAATCGTTAAACAAGAAATGGCTGTAAGAACCAAACTTTTGGAAACTGTTGCCGATCTGATTCTCGATCGTATCTTGCGGGAAATTCCGTTGGTCAATAAAGTGAAAATAAAGGTCTCTAAATTAAACCCTCCCATAGGAGGTAATGTAGAAATGGTTTCGATCATTATGGAAAGAGAAAGATAATCGAATGATTTATGCAGCAAACACTAACCATCATAGTTCCGGTTTATAACGAAGAAGACAACCTTTCTCGGGTCGAAAAAGAACTTTCTGATTATCTTGAAATATGTCTTGTTCCTGCCGAGGTATTATTTGTCAATGATGGCTCCATAGATAAAAGTCAGGATGCCATTGTTGAAATTTGTCAAAGAGATCAGCGTTTTTCTTATGTCAGTTTTAAAGAAAACAGAGGTTTGAGTGCTGCCCTGAAGGCAGGATTTGATCATGTTCAAAGTGACCTTGTTGGTTATATAGATTCTGACTTACAAACTGCACCTTCAGATTTTAATTTGTTACTTGCAGAAATTAAGGATTATGATCTGGTAACCGGAGTTAGGGGAAACAGAAAGGATTCTTTTGTAAAAAACATGTCCTCAACCATAGCCAATGGCATTCGAAGGGCTTTTACACATGATGGAATGGATGATACGGGATGTCCGTTAAAGATCATTAAAACCGACTATGCCAAAAGAATTCCTATGTTCAAAGGACTTCACAGGTTTCTTCCTGCTATGATCCTTTTACAGGATGGGAAGATCAAACAGGTCCCGGTGCAACACTTTCCCCGAATCGCGGGAGAGGCAAAGTATCATTTATGGAATCGGCTATTCGGCCCTTTGGCAGATTGTTTTGCTTACCTTTGGATGAAACGCAAATACATCAACTATCAAATAGCAGATAGCTCTGCTGAGTTAAAGAGACAATAATGAGTGACTGGCTCATCTACAGTATTGGATTTTCGGCACAAATCCTCTTTTCTTCCAGGTTATTGATCCAATGGATACAATCTGAAAAAGTTAAAAAAGTGGTCACTCCTTTGCTGTTTTGGCAATTGAGTTTACTGGCTTCCTTTTTATTATTTGTCTACGGCTGGCTAAGAGATGATTTTGCGATCATGCTGGGGCAGGTTCTAACCTATTTTATATATATCCGAAACCTTCAAATACAAGGCTTTTGGAAAAAACTGCATCGGTTTTTCAGAATTTTCCTATATGTGTTTCCCTTGATCATATTCTGGTACACGTATAACAACAACCAGTTTGATCTGGAAAGGGTCTTTCAAAACCAGGATATCCCTTTGTGGCTGATCATTTTGGGAAGTGTAGCACAGATCGTTTTTACCTTAAGATTTATCTATCAATGGATCTATTCCGAAAAGAAAAAGGAATCCATCTTACCCATGGGGTTCTGGATTTTAAGCGCTACAGGATCATCTTTGATCATTTGCTATGCCATTCTAAGAAAGGATCCCGTATTATTCACGGGTCATATTTTCGGAAGTATTGTTTACATTCGTAATATCCTTTTGATCAAAAATTCCAAACATGAATAACAGATCTTATTTACTGGCAATCGCACTGGTATGTCTGGCCATATTCTTTCCTCACTTAAGTGTAGTGGAAGTGAATATCATGGAAGCAAGGAATTTTATTACAGCTAGAGAAATGCTGGAATATGGAAACTGGATCCATACGACGATGAATTTGGAGCCTCGTTATGAAAAACCTCCACTACCTACCTGGATGACGGCAGTTTCGGGCGCCATTTTTGGAATGAAAAATTTATTTGGCTTAAGACTTCCGGCAGTACTTTCGGTCGTATTTCTGATTTTTACTTTTTACTTTTTTGGTATTCAAATATTAAAAGATAAAAAGCAGGCCTTTATAGGCACACTCATTTTAGCTACTTCCTTTTATATTATTTTTTCAGGTCGTAACGGACAGTGGGACATTTTTGCTCATGCTTTTATGCTTTTTGCCATATTTCAGCTTTTTAAAGCTTTTGAAACTGATCAAAAGGCCTGGAGAAATTGGCTGTTGGCAGGTTTGTTCCTTGGATTTTCTTTTATGAGTAAAGGGCCTGTATCATTGTTTGCCCTGCTGCTTCCTTTCCTGATTGCCTATGGCATTATTTATAAATACAAGGATTTCGCCAAAAAAATAACCCCACTTGTGTCAAGCCTGCTTGTATTCGCAATTGTAGGCTTTACCTGGGGCACTTACATCTACCTTACTGACACTTCTTCGGCCGAATTTATTGCTGACAAGGAAACTTTAGCCTGGTCAAATAGAAGCGTAAAACCCTTCTATCACTATTGGAGTTTTTTCACTCAATCAGGGGCTTGGACCTATTTCTCCTTTTTGGCACTTTTGTATCCGTTTATGCTCAAAAGAGTTGAAAACAAAAAGTTGTACCAATTCAGCCTGTTCTGGACATTGGCGACAGTAATCCTTTTATCATTGATTCCCGAAAAAAAGGAAAGGTATCTTTTACCTGTTTTGATTCCCTTGGCCATGAATACGAGTTTTTACATGTATTATTTGATCCAAAAGTCAAAGGAATTACTCAAACCAGATGTGTATTTAGCAAATTTTGGATTTGGCCTCATCGGATTTATCGGACTGATTTTTCCTTTTGGAGTTTACTTTTTTTTTGAAGGACAGATGAGCCCGCATTGGACCTCTTTCTTTTTGAGTTCGACAACCTTGTTTACTTTGGGCATATTGATATTTATCTGGCTTAGCAAAAAGGCCTATGAAAAATGCTTTTATGGTATGATCCTCTTTCTTTGCAGTATCATACTTTTTGCTTTTCCTATGGCTGAGTTGACCTATGACAATGATAAATTCATCAGCGCCGGAACAATAAGAGATATACCTGAAATCAAGGATCTTGAATTATTTTCTACTGATAGAATTATTTCTCCGGAGATCATTTACGATGTAGGTGAACCAGTTAAAAGAGTAAAGTTCGCGGATCAATTGCCAAATAAAGGTAAGTTCGGGTTATTAGCCTATGAATCCATCCCTGAGGAAATTGAACGCAATTTTAATATGGAACTTATTGTTCAGTTTGACATCAATAACCTTAAAGAGGGTAAGAGTGGACATAAGACAAGAAAAACTTCGAAACTCTTTATTCTTGAAAAAAAGTAATATTCAAGAATTATAATTGTTATCAATAAATTTTTAATTAAATTTGCATCCGTTTTTGGCGTCATGGCCGAGTGGCTAGGCAGGGCTCTGCAAAAGCTCGTACAGCAGTTCGAATCTGCTTGACGCCTCTTTAAAAACCTCATTTCCACACTACGTAGAGATGAGGTTTTTTGTTTTATTTAACAAAAAATAATGCGATTTTTTGCATATTTGCACGTCTTATAAATTGCTCATGCGGATATACCCGATCGAAACTGGAAATTTTAAATTAGATGGTGGTGCCATGTTTGGTGTTGTGCCGAAAGTGATTTGGCAAAAAACCAATCCTGCTGACACCAATAACTTGATTGACATGAGTTTACGGTGTATGTTGATTGAAGATGGTAACCGCTTGATTCTTATTGATACCGGTACAGGAAGCAAACAAAGTGACAAATTTTTTGGTTATTACTTTCCTTTTGGCGACTACGATCTTGACAGTTCTTTAAAGAAACATGGATTTCACAGAGATGACATTACCGATGTTTTTCTTACCCATTTGCATTTTGACCATTGCGGCGGTGCCATTCAATGGAACAAATCAAGAACCGGTTATGAACCAGCCTTTAAAAATGCGAAGTTTTGGTCCAATAAGAATCATTGGTCTTGGGCCACAAATCCAAACCCAAGGGAAAAAGCTTCCTTTTTAACGGAAAATATCCATCCTATAGAAGCTAGTGGTCAACTGAATTTTGTACCTCTTCCTAAAGGGAATTTGTTACAAAAAAGTCCTTTGAATTTTGATATTCTCTTTGCGGATGGTCATACGGAAAAGCAAATGATCCCACAGCTTCAATACCAAGACAAAACACTTGTTTTTATGGCCGATCTATTGCCAACGGTTGGACATATTCCCTTGCCTTATGTGATGGGTTATGATGTACGTCCTTTAATGACCATGGATGAAAAAGCGAAATTTTTGAATAAAGCTGCAGATGGAGGTTATTATTTGTTTCTTGAACATGATGCCCAACATGAAATTTGCACTTTGAAACACACAGAAAAGGGAGTAAGAGTTGATCAGACTTTCCGTTTCGATGAAATATTTACATGATAAAAATTGAGATTAAAATGATGAAGAAAAGATTGTTTTTAGGATTGGCTTTAGCCCTTGTTCTTACTGCTTGTAGTTCAACACAGGATTTTCACAGTGTAAAAGTGCCTGAAGGATCATCTACAGCGGTAAATATACCTGCTAAAAAAGGTGCCATGACCGAAGCGCAAATACGAGAATGGCCTCATGCAGACATATACCAAGATTCAATTCCTGGAATGAGCCTTGATAAAGCCTATGAATTTGTAGCGGACAAAAAAGGGACTATGGTCATTTTGGGGGTCATTGACTCAGGAATTGACATTGAGCACGAAGATATAGTGGATAATACCTGGACAAATACCGACGAAATAGCAGGCAATGGAAAAGACGATGATAACAACGGTTATATTGACGATATCCATGGCTGGAACTTTCTTGGAGGTGAGGGCATAGCGACGCCAGAGCAACTCGAGGTTACGCGAATTTATAAAATGCTTGATGCTAAATACAAGGGGAAAGTTAGAAGTGATATGAATGCTTCAGAAATGGATGGATTCAACTATTATCAAAAAGTCAAGAAAGATTATGAAAAACGAATAATGGTAGATGGTGGTCAACAATCTATTTTTGAACAGTATGATATTTTCAAAGAAAATGTTGAGTATATAGAAAAACTGATCGTATTTATAGGTGATGCCCATGAAACTACTGTGGCTAAGTTGAACAAACGCGATTACAATTTGGCCGACTTGAATACCCTGGATCCATCAGATAGAAGCCCGGTATTGATCAAAATTTTGGAAGAAGGAGAAAAGCCGGAGCAGCTTATTGAACAATTAAAAATAGATCTTATAGGTCAAAAAGAAGGAAAAAAGTATTACAAACCGCGGGCAACTGTTATGTATAATCTTGATTTTAATGGAAGAACAACGGGTGATGACGTTTATGACATCAAGGATGTTCCTTATGGAAATGCCAACACCATTGGCTCCGTTGACGATGAAATGCACGGAACACATGTATCTGGTATTGCTATGGCTACAAGAGATAATGGTAAAGGAATGAACGGTGTAGCTCAAAACGTAAAATTACTGAGCGTAAGAGCCGTTCCTGATGGCGACGAATACGATAAAGACGTTGCCCTGGCTATAAGGTATGCAGTCGATAATGGAGCAAAGGTGATCAATATGAGTTTTGGAAAGAGTTATTCTCCAAATGCTGAGTGGGTATATGAGGCGATCAAATATGCGGCAAGTAAAGATGTATTGTTAGTGCATGCTGCCGGAAATGACCATAAGAATATCGATAAAAGTGATAATTTTCCTACGGATGCACCTGATAAAGTTAAGGAAATCGCAGATAATGTAATTACCATAGGGGCCATGACGAGAAATTTTAACGAAGACTTGGTTGCCACATTTTCAAACTATGGAAAACTAAATGTTGACCTTTTTGCTCCTGGGTTAGAAATCTATTCAACCATTCCAAAAAATGAATACCAATCGATTCAAGGAACTTCTATGGCTGCTCCTGAAGTCGCTGGTGTCGCTTCGTTGATTCGTTCTTACTATCCTGAACTTTCAGCAAGTCAAGTAAAACACATTTTAATGAATTCAGGGATCAAAGTAGATCTCAACGTTAAATTGCCAGGGGGTGATGGCAAGCTGGTTCCATTTAGTGACTTATCTGTTTCAGGACGCGTTTTAAATGCCTACAATGCACTTAAAATGGCAGACAGTATGGTGATTAACAAATAATAAATTAAACTATTTTAAGAGGAAAGCTACAAGAAATCTATCTTCTTCTGTAGCTTTCTTTTAATTCTGCTTTACCAATGAAAAGAAACTTTGTACTTATTGCTTTTTCCATTCTTTGCCTTCATGTTTTTGGGCAGCAAAAAAATCATTGGCAACAGCATGTCGATTATACCATGGATATCGATGTTGATGCTGAAAAATTCCAATTCAAAGGAAAGCAAAAACTTGTTTACACCAATAATTCTCCTGATGAGTTGAAAGAGGTTTTTTACCATTTGCAGTTCAATGCTTTTCAACCAGGAAGTGACATGGATATCAGGTTACAGCATATCTCAGATCCTGACTCAAGAATGTCGATTAATAAAGGTACAAGTCAGTATCCTAAATTTGAGAGTAGAATCGCAACGCTGCAGCCCAATGAAATAGGATATCAAAAGGTGATTTCCCTCAAACAAAACGGAGACCCGGTTTCTTATAAAATGTATGGAACCATTATGAAGGTATCCCTCAACAAACCTTTAAGCTCTGGTCAAAAGACCACTTTGGAGATGGAATTTGAAGGACAGATCCCGGTTCAAATTAGAAGATCTGGTAGAAATAACGCAGATGGAGTGGCCCTCAGTATGGCACAGTGGTATCCAAAAATGGCAGAATATGATCATGAAGGCTGGCAAGTCAATGACTATATCGCAAGAGAATTTTACGGGGTTTGGGGTGATTTTGATGTGACCATTCACATTGACAAAGACTATACGATTGGGGGTACAGGATATTTACAAAATCCTCAGGAAGTTGGACATGGTTATGAGGATCCCAATAAAAAACTGAAACTTCCCAAAGGCGATAAGTTAAGCTGGCATTTTGTTGCTCCCAATGTACACGATTTTACATGGGCGGCAGATCCTGAATATATCCACGAAAAAGTGATGGGAGAAAACGATGTTGAGTTGCATTTCTTTTATAAAAATGACAAGCCCGAAGTTGTTGAGAACTGGAAAAAATTACCGGAGAAAACACAACAAATTCTGGCCTATTTCAATAAGCATATCGGTCAATACCCATACAAACAGTATTCTGTGATACAAGGAGGAGACGGAGGAATGGAATACGCCATGTGCACCTTGATCAGCGGTGGTAAAAAGCTATCGAGTTTGATAGGAACCACTGCCCATGAATTCGCACATAGTTGGTTTCAATTCCTGTTGGCAACCAATGAGACAAAACATTCATGGATGGATGAGGGTTTCACTTCATATATTTCAAATGCAGCTATGAATGAAATAATGGATCAGAAAAAGGAATTACCCAATGCCAGTGCTTATAATGGTTATTTTTATCTTGTAAATAGTGGGCTGGAAGAGCCTTTGACTACCTATGCTGATCATTTTGAAAATAATTACGCTTACGGAGTTTCTTCCTATAGCAAGGGAAGTATCTTTCTATCACAACTAGGTTATATCATAGGAAAAGAAAACCTTGACAAGACCCTATTAAAATATTATGAAGACTTTAAATTTACGCATCCCACTCCTAATGATATCAAAAGAACAGCTGAGAAAGTCTCTGGGATCCAATTGAATTGGTATATGAATTATTGGGTCAATTCAACTAAAGTTATTG
>CBDULU010000019.1:0-12932 GCA_965368155.1 uncultured Flavobacteriaceae bacterium | reverse complement strand
GCGAGAATAGAATGGATCCCGATCAGATCATAATCATGATCAAATTCAAAATCAATGCAATGAATTTTTGACACTATAGTTAGTTTGAAACAAACATTTTTGCAAAAATAGAGATAGTTTTGGTAAATCAACTCAAATTTTTACGAAATCGATTGAGATGGCCATATTAGGTATTCATCATCTCATCGATCAATGCTCTATTTGATCCTTTAATTTATAATAGGCTCTTTTTGAGGCAATTTCTTCAGCCTTCTTTTTTGAAGTGGCACGACCCTTTGATACAAGATCCTGATCAACCAATAATTTTACGCTAAAATGTTTTAAGGTATCGTTACCCGTATCTTCATAGACATTGTACTTAATTCTCTTTTTATTTTTCTGGCTCCATTCTATCAATACACTTTTATAACTGGTTATTTTACCTTCAAGTCTTTCAATATCCACATAGGGCTCTATAACAAATCTATAAATAAATTTTTCGGTAAAGGAATAACCTCGATCTGAGTGAATTGCTCCAATTAAGGCCTCAAATAGATTTCCGTGGATGTTGTCACCAAAATTTGCATTTGGAATAGAACTTTCCACAAATTTGATAAGATTCAGGTCTTTACCGAGTTCATTTAGGTGCTCTCGACTCACTATTTTTGACCGCATTTGTGTCAAATAACCTTCGTCTCCAGAAGGAATCTTTTTAAAGAGATAGTTAGCAATTACAGCTCCCAAAACGGCGTCTCCCAAAAATTCAAGACGTTCATAATTCTTCGGACTCCCGCTTTTTTTAACTTTTTTAAGCGAGCTATGGGTAAATGCTTCTTTGTAAAAATCAACCTTTTTAGGCCGGTACCCCAAAACTTTCTTCATCGCCATAATAAATTCTTCATCCTTGGCAGTATGAGAATTTGTTATTTTGCGAATTAGATTCATTCGGTATTAATCTTCGTATTTTCTAAATAAGATACAGGCATTATGGCCACCAAAACCAAATGTATTGCTCATGGCTACCTTAACGTCTCTTTTTTGAGCCGTATTAAAAGTAAGATTTAATTTTGGATCAATTTGATCATCATCAGTAAAATGATTGATGGTTGGAGGAACAACTCCATTCTTAATCGATAAGATAGAAGCGATGGCTTCTATGGCTCCGGCAGCTCCTAATAAGTGACCAGTCATCGATTTTGTAGAATTTATATTCAGTTTATAGGCACTTTCGCCAAAAACAGCTTGAATGGCTTTCAATTCAGCCACATCACCTAAGGGAGTTGAAGTTCCATGCATATTGACAATATCAACTTCTTCAGGGTCTATTTCAGCGTTTTTCAAACAGTTGAGCATGACATTTTTCGCTCCTCGTCCTTCAGGATGTGGTGCAGTAATGTGATGTGCGTCTGCAGAAAGTCCGCCGCCAATGACCTCAGCGTAAATTTTAGCACCTCTCGCTTTTGCGTGTTCAAGTTCTTCAAGGATCAAAGCTCCGGCTCCTTCACCAAGCACAAATCCATCTCGATCTTTATCAAATGGGCGAGAAGCTGTTTTAGGATCATCATTTCTGGTCGATAGTGCATGCATGGCATTAAAACCACCCATACCTGAAATAGTAACCGCGGCTTCAGAACCTCCTGTTACGAAAACGTCTGCCTGACCTAAACGAATATAATTTAAAGAATCAATGATCGAGTTGGCCGATGATGCACAGGCTGAAACTGTAGTAAAGTTAGGTCCTTGTAAATTGTGTTTGATCGAGATCTGCCCAGGGGCTATATCTGCAATCATTTTAGGAATAAAAAATGGATTAAAGCGTGGGGTTCCATCACCACTTGCGTAGTTAAGAACTTCGTTCTGAAAGGTTTCCAGTCCTCCGATTCCTGCTCCCCAGATTACTCCAATTCGGGAAGTATCCTCTTTTTCAAGATCAAGACCAGAATCAGCAATAGCTTCATCTGCTACTACCATAGCGTATTGGGTAAACCTATCCATTTTACGCGCTTCTTTTCTGTCAAAAAAATCGGTAACATTAAAGTTTTTAAGCTCGCAGGCAAACTGGGTCTTAAAATTAGAAGCATCAAAATAGGTTATAGGAGCAGCACCACTAACACCGTTAGCTAATCCTTTCCAATATTCTTCAACAGAATTTCCTATAGGGGTTAAAGCCCCTAATCCTGTCACAACGACCCGTTTTAATTCCATCTTATAAGGTTTAATTATAAAAACAAGAAATTACGAGCCATTTCCAATTTGGAAAAGCTCGTAATTTTATAGGTAAAATATAAATTTATTTAGCTTCTTCAATATAGCTAATAGCCTGACCAACAGTTCCTATATTTTCGGCCTGGTCATCTGGAATTTGGATATCAAATTCTTTTTCAAACTCCATAATTAACTCAACTGTATCCAATGAATCGGCTCCTAAGTCGTTGGTAAAGTTAGCTTCATTAGTAACTTCATTTTCGTCCACTCCTAATTTATCAACGATAATGGCTTTAACTCTTGATGCAATGTCTGACATAATTTTTTAATTTTAAATTTAAATATTGCTGCAAAAATAATATATTTTAAGTTCAAATGAGTAAAAAGTAAAAAAAAGTTAAACAAGAGTAAAAAGACAAATACTTTCTAATTTGTTTTTTCAATCTGATTATTATTCTTTTTTTTGCTAACGCTCCTAAACAGAACAATTATGCTCAGGATAATCATTTTTGCCTCAGGCTCCGGATCTAACGCTGAGAATATCATTGAGTACTTTGAAAATAGTACTTTGGCCGAGGTGAGTTATGTCTTGAGCAATAATGCAAATGCAGGTGTTTTGGAAAGGGCGAAAAGACTAAATATACCTTCCAGGGTCTTCACGAAAAAAGAAATGGAGACGGATTCTTTTTTAAATTTTTTAAGGGAGAACGCTGATTTTATAGTGCTTGCCGGATTTTTGCTGAAGATTCCTGATGAGATGATTGCACTTTTCCCAAATTCTATGATAAATATTCATCCCGCATTGCTTCCCAAATATGGTGGAAAGGGAATGTATGGTATGCATGTCCATAGAGCGGTTGTTGCCAACAGGGAATCAGAAACCGGTATCACTATCCATTATGTCAATGAACGGTATGACGAAGGAACTATTATTTTCCAAAAGGCAGTAGCTTTGGACAGGAGTGATACTCCTGAAGACGTGGCGGCCAAAATTCATGTTTTGGAGCAGGAAAATTTTCCAAATGTTATTGAAAAGGTGTTAAAAACGATCGATGAGGGTTAATGTATATACTGATGGAGCCTGTAGCGGAAACCCTGGTAAAGGCGGATACGGTATTGTTATGGAATGGGTGGGCAAACCCTATAAAAAAGAGTTTTCAGAAGGTTTCAGGTTAACTACGAATAACCGAATGGAACTGTTGGCCGTGATTGTTGCGCTGGAGCAACTCAAAAAGGAAGGGATGCAAGTTCTTGTTTTTTCTGATTCAAAATATGTTGTTGATTCTGTTGAGAAAGGCTGGGTTTTCGGCTGGGTTAAAAAAGGATTTAAGGATAAGAAAAACCCGGACCTTTGGCGACGATTCTTAAAAATCTATAAAAAGCACCAGGTAAAATTCAAATGGATCAAGGGCCATAATGACCATCCTCAAAACGAACGATGTGATCAACTGGCTGTCAAGGCAGCAAAAAAAGAAACCCTCCAGATAGATGAAGGGTTTGAACTTTCACAAAATAATACAGCAGGAAAGCTTGATTTATAATTTTGATCTATTGTATTAATTCGACTTCTCCCGGTCTCCAGGTTTTATCTATCCAGGGCTGTAATGGTCCGTAAACTCTAAAAGCGACAAACCAACTTTTACCCGGAATGGTCTGTAGCCAGTTTCCTGACATCCCTTCTGGGGCCTCAGGAGCGAAAAAAACATCAAATGAACCATCTTCATTTTGGATAAACCCTTCAGATTGACTTCCTACTGTTGGAAATGGCTGATCTGTTTGCAGCAGGGATCTGGTTTGAGAATCATATAAGGTAATTGCCCAAAAATCATTCACAGGAACATCAGCCGGAATATGCAGTTTATAAGACTGGCTTCCATCAAAATGATTTTTATCGGCGTCGACAAAAGCGATACCATAATCTGACCCTTGTCCCGGAACCGAAACTGCCATGGCTGGTGTCACTGCGGTATAAGGATAATGGAACATCACACGAGCATCTGAATTCATCCCACCGGTTTCTGTTGTAAAGAACACATTTTTATTTACCCAGCCCATCAGCCAGGCGCTATCGCCGTCAGGATAAACTTCGATACCTTTCATAGTGCCATCAGTTCTTGGGTACCACACTATGGATCGGGCAATAGTGTTACCTATAGCAACCGCTTCTGTTAGGATCTTTTTCATTCTATCATCAGGGTTAAACTCCTTGCCCTTTTCTATACCAATAGAGGCAAATAGCCCTTTGGTTTCTATATCGAGCATTTCGTCTGATTCATATTGTATCCAGTCATTCAAATGCTCATAAAAGGAATAATCATTGGTATGGATGGTATTAAAAGATTTCCCTGAACCACTGATGAACTCCATAGTCGGAGGATCATTTTTCTTACTCAAAGGATATATTTTAAGATGATCTTTTACATTTTTTACGGCAGCATCAAGCCCATTCGCAATGGAGCCTCTCATAAAGGTCCAAACACGATATGTTTTTGGATACAATACGAAATAACCCGTTGGGATATTACCATCATATCCAGGAGGGACTAAAAGGTAATTACCTCCTTTTCCCTTGTCTTCCCCAAGGGGACCAACATCGGCAATATACCTGAACCAGGCATCATTAAATGCTCCGAGCATTCCAGGTGGCACTTCTACAACGGTTGGGCCATCTACTTTTAAATCCAGAATAGGGGTAACATATAAGGTAGAGGTATTGGCTGTAAGAAACAAAGGTTTAGAATCCATTAATTTATCTGTGATCAATACCTGATTCGATTTTGTAGCACCCAGTTGCTCAGGGCTCATGATCAATCCTCGAATGGAAGCTCCCGGCATTCCTTTTAAAAATGCATCAACACCTCTCATCCTATCGAGATAGTCATATACATTTTCTGCTGTATTTTTGGAAGGAACACCATCAAAAAAATCAAGCGTTCCAATAGAAGTCTCTACATGGTCAGGTGTAGTTATCCCTTCAGGGATGTCAGTGGTTTGTGAATAACTGGGAATTTGGGGTGCTGTAACCGATTCAATTTTATGATCTTTTTCTGCCGATTGGCAAGCCATCAGTGCTACAATAAGGCTGGTAGAAAACAAGGAGTAATATTTCATTGGATTTGGTTTTAACAACAAGAGGCTGTTTACCTCAGTAAACAACCTCTTATACTTTTCTGAGATTATAATTTTAGTTTATTGAGATATAGCTAAGATAAGCAATTCGTCATTTTGATCATAGAGATATAGTTCCTTTTTGACGATCTCAAAACGGGCGATGTTGGGTAAATTCTTAAAAAAAACATCTTCAACGCTCATGTCCGGACAGAGCTTTCTAGTAGCACCTGCAGGCCCAAAGTTTAAAGCATTTCCGGAAATAGTGTAGGTGGAAAAATAATTGTTACAACCCGCAAAACCAGAAACTTTGCTGTCTTCTTTTTCAAAGATCATGGTAGGTGAGGCGCTTAATTGTTCCAATCCTTTAATTTTGATAACCGTCCATTCTTTGAGTAAGTCATCACTAATAAGAGTTGGCGTTTTGGAGATGATATTTTTCAATTCATACCGCAGAGATGAGGCATCAGCAGCAGGATTGGGCACTGGGATTTCATTAACCAATAGTTCATAGGTATAGCCTTCTTCGTATTCGAAGCCTTCGATTTGGTCATAGAAATAGGTCCATTCCTCTTCAGGATTCTCTTTTACAAGCATACAGGATTGAGGACCGACGCCTACACAATTTTCTAAATGATCGGCGACAATTAACATTTTTGATTGTACCTCGGTATTGGAAGTACAAGCCATGATCATCAATAAGAATAAATATTTCATAAGAATAATGTTTTAAGATAGCATTGTTTTAGCTCTAAGAAGGGCTTCGATAAAGAGATCAATTTCCTCCTTAGTATTATAGAACGAGAAGGAAGCACGAACTGTGCCAGGAATTTTATAATAATCCATAATGGGTTGGGCACAATGATGTCCGGTTCGCACAGCAATTCCTAATTTGTCTATAATTGATCCAATATCATAAGGATGAATCCCTTCAATATTAAAGGAAATTACAGCGGCCTTTTCTTCTGAAGTACCATAAAGAATTACCTTGTCAATGTCCAACAATTTCTTTGTGGCGTATTGAAGCAACTCATTTTCGTAAGCAGCAATCTGATCAAAGCCTATACTGTTCATATAGTCAAGGGCTACTCCAAAAGCAATCACTCCTGCAATATTAGGTGTTCCTGCTTCGAATTTATGTGGTAGCTCCGCATAGGTTGTTTTTTCAAAAGTCACTTCACTGATCATTTCCCCTCCCCCTTGATAGGGAGGTAATTTATTCAACCAACTTTCTTTCCCATAGATCATCCCAACCCCCGTAGGTCCGCAAAGCTTATGAGCTGAACAGGTATAAAATTCGCAATCAAGCGCCTGTACATCTGGTTTAATATGAGGGGTAGCCTGTGCGCCATCTATCAAAACAGCTGCACCAAAGTCATGAGCCCTGTCAATGATCTTTTTGATCGGATTGATGGTTCCCAAGGCATTGGAAACATGATTGACAAAAACCAGTTTGGTTTTCTCAGAAAGGAGTCTTTCATAAGCGCTCATATCCAATTCACCTTTAAGGGTCATCGGAATGACCTTCAGTTGGGCTCCTGTTCTTTCGCATAGCATTTGCCATGGAACGATATTGGAATGATGCTCTAAAGCCGATACAATGATCTCATCTCCTGTTTTTAATAAAGAAGTAAAACCTGTAGCCACCATATTGATGCTATGCGTGGTGCCGGAAGTCAAAATAATTTCATGTGATTTGGCTGCATTAAAATGGTCTTTAATTTTAATACGTGCCTCCTCATAAGCATTTGTAGCTTCCTGGCTTAAGGTATGTACTCCGCGATGGATATTGGCATTATAATTACTGTAATAGTCGACGATAGCATCGATCATCACCTGCGGCTTCTGAGAAGTAGCAGCATTATCAAAATATACCAATGGTTTCCCATTGACCTTGCGATTTAGAATAGGAAAGTCCTTTCTTATTTTTTCTACGTCGAACATATTTTATTTAGAATCATTCAAAATACAAATATACAACAGTAAGGTGGCAAGGCCTTAAAAAATGAATTGAAAAATTTGTTATTTTTACGCGAATCATTAGAATCAGGTTAGAATGAAAAAATTGCTTAAGTATCTATTAATTATTGTGTTGCTCATTTTTTTGTACTTAGGCTATACATATTATCCAGCGTTAAACATTGTTACCGGTTATGCCAGTAAGAATATGGCTTCTGGCCTTTTCCTGGCTAAACGGGATCAGTTATCCATGGAAAAGCAGGATAATGGGTTTTTACCGATCAACTTCGCGAGTTATGTCATCGATGAAGAAGGAAAATCGGTCAGTTCATCAATCTTTGGCCTGATGAAAAGAAAAGCGATTTACAAAGAAGGTTTGGGCGCCATTCTTGTCAATGATGCGTATGATCCGACTATAGAATTTAAGGCTCCAAATCGTTTTAAATCTAAAAACAGTTTGGCGTTTCCATATGGAGACCTGCCTCAAAGGGATACTATTTTCGCTGAAGTGAATTATGAGAAACTTCAAATGGCTGTCGACAACTCTTTTGATGCAGCAGGAGAAAAAAAACAACAGACACGATCGGTTCTGGTTGTATATAAAGATCAAATTATTGGTGAAAAATATGCGGATGGGTTTGATCATTCTTCGCTGATGCATGGATGGTCAATGACCAAGAGTTTGACCAGTACCATGTATGGGATATTGAAAAGACAAGGCAGTATAGATATCAATGAAACAACTGGTTTAGAAGCTTGGGCAGAAGATGAAAGAAAACATATCACTTATAATGATTTGTTGCATATGAATAGTGGACTAGCCTGGGAGGAAGAATATTTCAACATATCGGATGTCACAAAAATGTTATATCTGGAGAGTGATATGGGTCAGGTTCAAATAAAGAATGAATTGGTTGGAGAACCGGATCAATTATGGAATTATTCTTCAGGTACCACAAATATTCTATCAGGACCTCTTTTAAGAAAGGAATTTGACAACCATCAGGACTACCTGGATTTTTGGTATAGTGATTTGATCGATAAGATTGGAATGCATTCAGCTGTGGTAGAAACAGATCTGGCTGGCAACTATATTGGCTCGTCCTATGCCTGGGCAACAACGAGAGATTGGGCAAAGTTCGGATTGTTGTATTTGCATGAAGGCAATTGGAACGGAGAGCAGGTATTGGACAGTTCCTGGGTTCAGTATGCGGCGACTCCTACAAATACCTCAGAGGGCAGATATGGAGCGCAGTTTTGGTTAAATGCCGGTTCATATCATCCGGATGTTCCAACGGATATGTATTCCTGTAACGGATTCAAAGGACAATATGTTTTTATCATACCTAGTCGCAACCTTGTGGTAGTGAGAACAGGCCTGGTCTCTGATCCAAAATTTGATGTTAACGTTTTTTTAAAGAACATCATTGAGAGTATAGAATAAAGATTTTAGATATGGCATTGAATCTTCAAAATATTGACAGGGTCAAAAGTATTTCCAAAACGGATTTTATTCAAAACTATTTGAAGCCACAAGTTCCTGTGGTCATCGAAAACCTGGTTGACGATTGGCCCGCAGTGTCGAAATGGAATTTTGACTATATAAAACAAAAAGTGGGCGATAAGATAGTTCCTTTATATGATGATCGCCCGGTAGATTATAAGGATGGCTTTAACGAACCCCATGCCACCATGAAAATGAGTGACTATATAGACCTGTTGCAAAAGGAGCCAACCAAGTATAGAATATTTTTGTACAATGTACTTAAGGAGGTTCCTGAACTGCAGGAGGATTTTGATTTTCCGGATGTAGGCTTGAGATTAATGAAGTCATTACCTATGCTGTTTTTTGGAGGTGAGGATTCTCATACGTTTATGCATTATGATATAGATCTAGCCAATATCCTGCATTTTCATTTCCAGGGAAAAAAAGAGTGCATTTTATACCCTAATGAAGAAAAGAAGCACTTATACAAAGTTCCTCATTCGTTAATTACCCATGAGTCTATAGACTTTTCGAATCCTGATTTTGAAAGGTGGCCCGCTTTGCAGCATGCCAAAGGATATAGAACAGAACTAGAGCATGGGAATGTTTTATATATGCCAGAAGGTTACTGGCACTATATGCGTTATATCACTCCTGGATTTTCTATGAGTATGAGAGCCATTGCAAGAAAGCCTAAAAACTTATCTCAGGCGATCTACAACATATTTATCATGAGAAACATTGATAATTTAATGCGCAGGGTCAAAGGTCAGCAATGGATCGATGAGAAAAATGAAAAAGCAATTAAAAATACCCATTCAGGCTTATAAATGCTCCCTACATATCCATTCCTAATTCCACGTCAAGTTTTTCGGCCAACAATTTATTGATCCTCGATTTTAGAACAGGAATCTTTATTTTTTCCACCACATCATTACAGAAGGCAAACAACATCAAAGCCTTAGCTTCTTTTGGTGGGATACCACGAGACTGCAAATAAAATAAGGCACTATTGTCAAGCTGACCTATGGTACAACCGTGTGAACATTTTACATCATCTGCAAATATTTCCAGTTGAGGTTTGGCATTGATAGTAGCCTTGTCTCCGATCAGTATGTTGTCATTTTGCTGATAGGCATTTGTTTTTTGAGCCAGTTTGTCGACGATTACCTTTCCATTGAAGACTCCTGTAGATTGATCATCATAAATGCCTTTATACATTTCATGACTTTCACAGTTTTCTTGTTTGTGATGCACTAAGGTGTGGTTGTCAACATGTTGCTTATTTCCAATCAAGGTAATACCATTTAAGTTGGAGGTAATATGTTCTCCTTCCTGATGGAATTCAAGGTTATTTCTGGTAATGTTTCCTCCGAAAGAAAAAGTATTGATAGAAACGATACTACTGTCTTTTTGCTCAACGTAAACATTGTCAATTAAAGAAGACGTTTTTCTGTCATTTTGGATCTTGTAAATATCTGCAATAGCTCTTTTATGCGCAAAGATCTCTGTCACCGCATTGGTCAATACCTTATTATCACTAAGGTTTTGATGACGTTCATAGATCTGTACATGCGAATTTTCACCTACCACGATCAAATTACGAGGTTGCAACATGATCTCTTTTTCATTACCTGTCGAAAAGTGCAGGACCTGAATAGGTTTTGGAAGTACTACATTTTTTGGGATATTGATAAAGACACCTTCTTTGGAAAAAGCTGTATTCAATGAGGTAAGACTCTCACTTTTTGAGGCAACTGTTCCAAAATAATGATCGATCACCATTTTGTATTTAGGTTGCTTGAGTGCCGAGGATAGTATGCAAATATCTGCTCCTTCGTGGGTTGTGTCTGATAAAAAGGAACTATACACTCCGTCTATAAAAACGAGTTTATACGATTCTATTTCATGAAGAAAATATTGCTTCACCTGCCTTAATTCGATAGCCGTTTCGCTCTTTGGGAATACGCTATAATCGTTTTTTAACAGTGAATTTAAAGAAGTGTATTTCCACTCTTCATCTTTCCTGTTAGGGAAACCCGACTTTTCAAATTGTTCAATAGCCGCTGATCTGATTCCGTGAATTTTAGAATCCAGATCTACATTGCCTTTATTTTCAAATGCCATAAAGGAGGCGACTAGTTTTTCTTTTAAATCCATATTATATCCAACTATTTCAACCAATCATATCCTTTATCTTCCAACTCATGAGCCAACTCTTTTCCACCTGATTTCACAATTTTTCCATCGTGTAATACATGAACAAAATCTGGCACAATATAGTCTAGTAATCGCTGGTAGTGTGTAATGATGATTACAGCATTATTCTCATTTTTTAATTTGTTGACCCCGTTGGCCACAATTTTTAAGGCATCAATGTCCAAACCTGAATCTGTTTCGTCAAGAATGGCCAAACTAGGCTCTAACATAGCCATTTGAAAGATCTCATTCCGTTTTTTCTCTCCACCTGAAAACCCTTCATTTAATGATCTGGAAAGAAACTTTCTATCCATTTCAAGTAACTCTGATTTTTCTCTGATCAATTTCAACATGTCTCTTGCAGGAAGGTCTTCCAATCCCTGGGCTTTTCTCTTTGCATTGATGGCCGTTTTGATAAAATTCGTAGTGGTAACACCAGGAATTTCCACAGGATATTGAAAGGACATAAAAATTCCTTTATGCGCTCTTTCATCTGGTGATAGCTCAAGAATACTTTCATTCTGAAAGTCAATGTCACCGTCCATCACTTCATAAGTTTCATTTCCGGCAATAACAGAAGATAGCGTACTTTTCCCTGAACCGTTTGGCCCCATGATCGCATGAACTTCTCCTGGTTTGATATCTAGATCAATTCCCCTAAGGATTTCCTTATCATCAATTCCGGCATGTAAATTTTTTATATGTAGCATTTTATGAATGTCTTAAAAACTTTAATTCTTTATAATTTGTTATCCAACAGATCCTTCAAGTGAGATCTCCAATAATTTTTGCGCCTCTACAGCAAATTCCATCGGAAGTTTATTCAATACTTCCTTACTAAAACCATTGACGATTAAGGCAATAGCTTTTTCGGTGTCAATACCTCTTTGGTTACAATAGAACAATTGATCTTCACCAATTTTACTTGTAGTAGCCTCGTGTTCTATTTGAGCCGTTTTATTTTTTGCTTCTATATAAGGAAAGGTATGAGCACCACACTCATTACCCATTAACAGAGAATCACATTGTGAAAAATTTCTTGCATTTTCAGCACGAGCTCCCACTTGAACGAGACCTCTATATGAATTTTGTGAATGTCCTGCGGATATCCCTTTTGAGATTATGGTACTTTTGGTATTCTTACCAAGGTGAATCATTTTTGTTCCTGTATCTGCCTGTTGAAAATGATTTGTTACGGCTATGGAGTAAAACTCCCCGACTGAATTATTTCCTTTTAGTACACAGCTTGGATATTTCCAGGTAACAGCACTTCCTGTTTCCACTTGTGTCCAGGATATTTTTGAATTGTTATGGCAAATACCTCTTTTGGTCACAAAATTATAAACGCCACCTTTCCCTTCTGCATCGCCAGGGAACCAGTTTTGCACGGTTGAATACTTGATCTCTGCATCGTCAAGAGCAATCAATTCAACAACAGCAGCGTGTAATTGGTTTTCATCTCTAGCAGGAGCCGTACATCCTTCCAGATAACTTACATAACTTCCTTTGTCGGCAATCACAAGTGTTCTTTCGAATTGCCCTGTACCCCCTTCATTAATTCTGAAGTAAGTGGAAAGCTCCATAGGACAACTAACACCTTTTGGGATATAACAAAAAGAACCATCCGTGAAAACGGCTGAATTCAGCGCTGCATAGAAATTGTCAGTTTTCGGAACAATACTACCTATATATTTTTTCACCAATTCAGGGTGCTCCTGAATGGCTTCTGAAATAGGGCAGAAAATAATGCCTTTTTCAGCCAAAGTTTCCTTAAAGGTAGTGGCTACTGATACTGAATCAATCACAATATCCATGGCAACACCCGTCAAACGCTTTTGCTCGTCTATAGAAATTCCCAATTTGCTAAAAGTCTTTAGCAATTCAGGATCTACTTCATCTAAACTTTCCAGTTCTTTTTTAGGTTTTGGGGCTGAATAATAGCTGATGGCCTGAAAATCAGGTTTTTCATAGGTTACATTGGCCCATTCCGGTTCCT
>CBDULU010000018.1:0-13124 GCA_965368155.1 uncultured Flavobacteriaceae bacterium | reverse complement strand
GCTCAATATCCAAATCATTTTCCTGAAGGAATTCTACCAAAGGTTTTGAATTTGCAATTCCGGTAACCAACAAGATCTTGTATTTTCCAAGCTCATCTAAAGGAATCGTATCATTAGCAGCATATACATGTTCATCATAAGCAATAGCACTGAAGAATACATCCTGATTCTTTTTGGGTGCAATTCTTTTAATAATGTCCAAACGCTTCTTTTCACTTAAATCTTTAGGACATTTACTCACAATGATCAGATCGGCTCTATCTGCTCCTTTTCTGCTCTCTCTTAAAGTACCAGTCGGTAAAAGGAAATCGTCCACATACAACTTTTCAAAGGCGGTCAAAAGTATGTACATTCCAGCTTTAACGTACCGATGCTGAAACGCATCATCCAACAAGACCAAGTCAACCTCAGGCTTAAGTTGTTGCAGTGTTTCTATTCCTCTTACCCTTTTTTCATCAACCGCAACCTCCAAACTCTCAAATTTACGGTAGAATTGAAAAGGTTCATCACCAAGTTCCTGGGCTGAACAATCGGGTGTCGCTAAAAAGAATCCTTTTGTTTTTCTTCCATAGCCTCTGCTTACTACTGCGGTATGAAAAGATCCTTGAAAAAGTCGAATTAAATACTCTATGAATGGAGATTTACCTGTTCCTCCGACGTTGAGATTCCCAACTGCAACAATAGGCAGATCAAAAGACTTGGAACTTAAAAAACCTGTATCAAAGGCCTTGTTCCTAATACTAATGATGAGTCCATATAAAAGGGAAATGGGATATAATATTTTTCGAATCAAATTCACCAAGACCAAAATACAAAATCCTTAGGGATTATCTAAAAAGAAACGTAATCAACCACTTCCAGACCGTAACCTATCATTCCAACTCGTTTTCCTGAATACTTACTGTTAGAGATTAATTTGATCTTATTGATCTTGAGGTCATGAAGAATTTGAGCTCCTATTCCAAAATCTTTTTCATCCATTTTTAGTAATGGTTCCGTACTATCCTTCCCCATCTCTATATTTTTAAGATGTTTCAATCTATTGATCAGATCAAATGAGGGATATTCCTGATTGATAAATACCACTGCTCCTTTACCTTCCTCATTGATAATATCAAACATTTTAGCTAGTTTATCGTCAGGGTTGTGCATGAGCGTGCCCACTATATCATTATTGATCAAGGTTGAATTGACCCTAACAAGAACCTCCTCACCCATCTCCCAGCTACCTTTGGTAAGTGCCAGGTGTATCTGTCCGTTAGTTGTTTGTTTGTAAGCTCGTAAACAATATTTACCAAATCTTGTTTCAACCCCAAAATCTTCAATTTTATCGATTAAGGAATCATGATTCATCCTGTAAGCCACAAGGTCTTCAATGGATACAATCTTCAGATCATATTTTTTAGCCACTTTCATCAATTGAGGCAAGCGTGCCATCGTTCCGTCTTCATTAAGTATCTCCACTAAAAGCCCGGCTGGTTGCAAACCCGCCAATCTGGCCAAATCAATCGCGGCCTCAGTATGTCCTGTTCTTCTTAAAACACCTCCCTCTTTAGCCCTTAAGGGGAAAATATGACCAGGTCTTCCAAGGTCCTCGGCCTTGGTTTCATCCAAGGTCAATGCTTTCACTGTTTTTGCTCTGTCATGGGTGGATATTCCGGTTGTACAACCGTGACCGATCAAATCAACAGATACTGTAAACTGGGTATTGTGAAGCACCGTATTTTTTCCAACCATTAATTCAAGATCCAGTTCTTCACATCTTGTTTCGGTTAATGGAGCGCAGATCAATCCACGGCCGTTTGTAGCCATAAAATTGATCATTTCGGGCGTTACTTTTTCTGCGGCGGCTACGAAATCACCTTCGTTCTCTCTACTCTCATCATCTACAACAATGATCATTTTACCAGCTTTAATATCTTCAATGGCTTCCTCTATTGTATTAAGCTTGATCACAGATTTCATTTTATTCTCCATAAATCCCGAATTATTTTTTATCTAATTTAAATATTTTATTAAAGAAATTAACCACAGGTTGCAAAAACGCATCCAGGTTGAAAATACCTTTATCATTGGTTGCTCTTATCATTAATAATACCCCAAACGGAAGTAAAACAAAAGTAGCCAACCATCCTCCAATAAAAGGAGACACTTTACCCGACTCGGCCATATTCTTTCCAAATGTTGAAATAAAGAAATAGATCACAAAAATAGTAACCGCAATGATCATTGGCAGTCCGAATCCTCCTTTTCTAATAATTGATCCTAAGGGTGTTCCTACAAAAAACAGGACCAAACAGGCAATTGAAAAAGCAATTCTTTTGTGAAACTCAACATTATATCCATTAAGAATTTTACGTTTGTCTTTTAAAGTTTCTTTGAAACTTTTCAAATTCTCTAAATTTCCTTGTGCAGCGATATAAGCGTTTTTCGCAACAAGTTTTTTATTATTCTCAGTAAAATTCTCAATAATGTCGGGTTGCATTGGCTCTCCCTGAACAGTATCCTTCATGAGCTGGTCAGCCTTTAAGGTCTTATAAACACGGGCTGCCCTATTGTTGACAAATTCATGGTAGGGAGTTTGTAAGGAATCTATGAAAAAATCCAATTGTTTGAGGCTCAGCATTTCCTTACCAGTTTTGTACTTTACATCATCCGGATCAAAATCTCCTATGCTCGAAACATCAATATTGACCTCATACTTGTCGAAATGCGCCTTGGTAAATGGAGCCTTTGATCTTGACTCAACGGTAGTCCTACTACCAATCATATCTTCAGCATAATAACCATCTTCCAGGATAAGCGTGAGGTAACGACTACCCTCCTCAGAGACGATCTCTCCTTTTTTAGCAGTGATCACCTTATTATTCACCGTATTTGACCTCAGATCATAGATCAATACATTCTTAAGAAAGTTCTCATCTTCACCGTACTTTTCCTCAAATTTGATACTGTAATCTGGAATTTCGGTATTGAAAGTCCCGGGAACCAGCGCCAAGCCAGGCTCTTTCATTTTCATATTATAAATAAGGTTCTTTGATTTTAAAGAAGCATAAGGAAAGACATAATTCAGAAATAAAAAATTGGAAAAACTAAGTACCAACATCAATATAACTAAAGGTCTTATAAACCTCTGAAGAGATATTCCTGCTGATTTAACAGCGGCAAACTCATAATTCTCCGCCATATTTCCAAGTGCCATGATCGATGATAACAATATGGCAATAGGCAAGGCTGTTGGCACCATCATCAGCGCCATATATCCCAAAAATTTGAGTATAATCAGTAAACTAATGCCCTTTCCTGCAATTTTATCAAATTGTAACCATAAGGCCTGCATGATGAGCACAAACAGGATGATAAAAAAAGTTGCTAAAAAGGGCCCAAGAAAACTCTTAAGTATATATCTGTTTAAGATTTTCATACGGCACAATTCATCACTTGATGATCAATTTAATTGTTGATCATATAATTCAATTCTTCATACTTTTTTTGGTCGAAAGCAAATACAGATCCGTTTATTTCTTGATTGGTCTTTATGTTTTTTGCAGTCAAAATGGTGCGTGTTTCGTTGATACCAATCTCAATGACTTGATAGATATGATTTGTTTTTGTGTCAATTCCTACCAGTATATTCGATATTTCGGAATTCGTATCAATGGGTGTCAGTTTAACAAACTGTATTTTTTTACCATTTATTTGCTTTAATTCATCCATCGAATAGGTGTATCCACTCTTATAAAAAGAGTAAAATTTGGAGGGTGTAAAAGTATTTTCTTCATCAAGGTCGGAATCAGAGATATTGACTTCTTCATTTTCAGGGACAATAGTATAGGTCCTTGAACCATCAAATATCTGGGTAGATCCAAACAAGTTTACCACATATTTTTCTCCTTCCAGAATCACGTCACCAGACATTTCCTGCTTTACATCTTCTGCCTTATTATCTAGCACATAGTCAAAATCCATCGACAAATTACTATAGGCACTCATGGTACCTGATGCCTTGTCTAAAATAGATTTCGCTGTTTCTTCGTTTTGAGCCAAGACGATACTTGACGAAAACACAGTCAATAAAAGTCCTATACAAATACCTAATCTTACGCTAATTTTGTTCATCATCTAAAAGTTGTTGTAGGGAAACCATATCAGTTATAAGCACTTGTCTTGCCTTACTTCCTTCAAAAGGACCAACTATATTGGCCGCTTCAAGTTGATCAATGATTCTTCCCGCTCTGTTATATCCCAATTTTAATTTTCTTTGTAATAGCGATGCAGAACCTTGTTGTGCGATCACTACCAATTTAGCAGCTTCTTGAAATAATTTATCTCTGCTTTCTATATCTATGTCAAGACTTGTGCCATTCTCCTCACCAACATATTCTGGCAAATTATGAGCAGTGGCGTATGCCCTTTGAGAACCTATAAAATCTGTTAAATTTTCCACCTCAGGTGTGTCAATAAAAGCACATTGCAATCTTGTCAGTTCATTTCCAGTTGAAATAAGCATATCTCCTTTACCAATAAGCTGATCAGCCCCTTGAGAATCAAGAATTGTTCTCGAATCTATCTTTGATGTTACCCTAAAAGCTACCCGAACAGGAAAGTTCGCCTTGATAATTCCTGTGATTACATTCACCGAAGGTCTTTGTGTCGCTACTATTAAATGTATGCCAATGGCCCTTGCCAATTGAGCTAATCGTGCTATCGGAGCTTCGATTTCTTTCCCGGCTGTCATGATCAAGTCAGCAAATTCATCTATGACCAATACTATATATGGAAGAAATTTATGACCATTTTCAGGATTGAGTTTACGAGCTATAAATTTGGTGTTGTACTCCTTGATATTTCTTACATAGGCATTTTTGAGCAGATCATAACGATTATCCATCTCTATACACAGTGAATTCAAGGTGTTTATAACCATCTTTGTATCTGTGATAATGGCTTCTTCAGTATCCGGTAGTTTGGCTAAATAATGTCTTTCAATTTTATTGAACAAGGTGAGCTCTACTTTCTTGGGGTCCACGAGCACAAATTTAACTTCTGCCGGATGTTTTTTATATAACAAAGAGGCCAACACAGCATTAAGTCCGACAGATTTTCCTTGACCAGTTGCACCGGCCATAAGTAAATGCGGCATTTTTGCTAGGTCAATGACAAAGGTTTCATTGGAAATGGTTTTACCAAGTGCAATCGGAAGATCCATTTTCGTGTTCTGAAACTTTTGGGAAGACAATACCGATTTCATAGAAACAATGGAAGGCTTCTTATTTGGCACCTCGATTCCAATAGTACCTTTTCCCGGTATAGGCGCTATGATCCTGATACCCAAGGCAGATAAAGACAAAGCAATATCATCTTCAAGGTTCTTGATTTTCGAGATTCTTACTCCAGCGTCAGGAACGATCTCATAAAGGGTGACAGTAGGCCCAATGGTGGCCTTTATACTGGCAATGTTTATTTTATAATTATTAAGTGTCTCAACAATTTTGTTCTTATTATTTTCTAACTCCTGTTTGTTGATATGTATATTTTCATTGGTATAGTCTTTAAGAAGATTGAGTTCAGGAAATCTATAATTGGACAATTCGAGTTTTGGATCAAATTCACCAAAGTCTTTTACCAAACTGTTTGCCAGATTTTTATCTGTATGCTCTTCAAATACAGGTCCTTCCACAACAATCTCTATATCCTCTTCTACAGATGACTTTGCTTCCTGAGCATCCTCAATATCTCTATTTGTTTTGTTTGTTGCGGTCACCTTTGGCTCCAGAATAACAGCCTCCTCTTCAATTGATTCAGGGCTCACCGTCTCGAATGAATCCAGCTCCAATTCCAGATCATTTTCTAAACTATCATAGGTTGTTTCTGCTATAAAACCATCCTCAGTGATATCCTCCTCAAAAATTATATCCTTTTTAACTTTCGGTTTAGGCTTAGGCATCCATGATTTGATCTTAGCCGGAGTAATTTTAAAGCTGGCTATGAGGAAAACAAACAAGGAAATCAGCAAAAGCAATAAAACTCCAATCCCACCTATATAGATTTGAAGAAACTCATTAATTTCATAGCCTACTTTTCCACCCAACAAGGGGTGTTCAGGTCTTAAATATGCCAAGCCCAGAGAAAGCCAAATCATTGTCAAAATCCCATTGAACCAGGATTTGGACAATTGCTTAATTGGAATATTGAGAATAATATAAAGTCCGGTAAAAAACAACAATATGGGAAAGATAAAGGTGGCTACACCAAAACCATCAAAGACAAAGAAATTGCTCAAATTTGCGCCTAATTTTCCTAACAAATTATTAGCGCTGAGCGTTTTATCTGAAAAACTATCTAAGATACTTTGGTCCTCTTTCCAATGTTGCCAAAACGAATAAAAAGAGATGAGAAGGAAAATTGCAGACGAAAAGACCAACACCCCAAAAACCAAATGAGTTTGCTGGCTTTTAAAAAAGGCCAGGATCCTTGATGGTTTTTTTACCTTTTTCTTAGTTCTGGAAGTTGTTTTTTTCCCTTTAGACATAGGTCACAAAAATACATAAATAATTTAGCTTACAAACCTACGTATTCAAATCTAAACTAAATGAAATCTAAAGAAATTTTGGCAAGTAAATCAGCAGGCCAATAATAACGGCAGTAATTGCTGCAAAGCTAACGGCTCCGGCTGCAATATCCTTAATAAAACCTATATTTTTATCCTGTTCGGGATGCACAAAATCACAAAGCTTCTCAATACAGGTATTCAAAGACTCAGCTACCAGAACGAGTCCGATAGCGAGAATCTGAAATAACCATTCGGTTTTTGAAATATCCAGCCACCAGCCAAGAAAAGTAACGACTACAGCAATAGCCAATTGAACCATAATACTGTGTTCGGTAGTGATCAAAAGCCAGACACCTTTTATAGCGAATTTCAAACTTTTGATTCTTCCCTTTATAAAACCATCTTGCTGATTGTTCATGGATATTCTTTAGACATACTTACTACTAAAGCTGACTATAAGTTTACTTTAAGGCTGCTAATGCCGCATCATAATTTGGTTCTTGAACGATCTCAGGCACTTGTTCAGTATAAGTAACAATACCATTTTCATCAACTATAACTACAGCTCTTGACAGTAATCCTTTCATTGGGCCCGTCTTTATAGTTGCACCGTATCTGCGTCCAAATTTTCCGCTCACAAAATCAGATAAAGTAATTACATTCTCGATACCTTCAGCTGCGCAAAAGCGTGAATGTGCAAAAGGCAAATCTTTAGATATATTAAGGACAACTGTATTGTCATTATTCACAACAGTTTCATTAAATTTCCTTAAAGATGCAGCGCATATCCCTGTATCAATGCTGGGAAAAATATTGATCAATACTTTTTTTCCTTTAAAATCTTTTAAGCGGGCCTTTGAAAGGTCAGTTTTAACCAATTTGAATTTAGGAGCCTTTTTACCTACTTTGGGTAACTTCCCTATCGTTTTTATCTGGGTTCCTTTAAGTGCTATTTTTGTCATAATCTTATTATTTTAAGTTCTAAACCAAAGTTACACAAAATAAAAAACTCCCTAAACAATTAGGGAGTTTTTGTATACATTAAACCTGAAAAGTTTTGATCATTGATCAATAGAACCCAAAACTCTTTTCATAAACCCGTTAAGTGCCTCTTTTTGAGGTGTTCCCTTTTTCACTTCTGAATGGACCTCTAATGCTCCATACATGTTTGAAATCAACTCCCCGATCACATCTAATTCCTCATCTTTCAAAGAACTTACCTCGGTAAGGTCTTCCAAGACTTCAATGGCTTCCACCAAATAATCTTCATCATTATTTTCTATAAAGGTATTCAGGTGTTTAATAACAGGTAATTTCATACTGACTTATTTAGGTTTGATTCATTAGACAATTTCATCAACAAGCTCCTTCAAAACTTCAAACTTATTGGTTTGGGTCTGATTGACCTTGGCGCCATTTACAAAAGTTGCAAATGTGGGCAAATTATCAACTTCAGCCAGTTTTCTTGATTCAGGAAACTTTTCAGCATCAACCAAAACAAATTCCATACCTTCATTCTCGCCGGCAAGCTTTTTAAACTTTGGCTTCATGATCCGGCAATTGCCGCACCATGTAGCCATGTATTGCACCACGACTTTCGGGTTGTTCTTTACCACTTCAGACAAACTGTCGCTGTTCAATTCTGTTAACATAATTTGATCTTTATAATGGTCCTAAAACCAGTTTAATTCAATTAATGTGTGCTCAAATAAGATGCAACACCATCTCTATCAGCTTTCATAGCATCTTTTCCTTCCTCCCAATTTGCAGGACAAACTTCTCCTTTTTCCTGAACATGTGTATAGGCATCTATCAATCTCAAATACTCGGCTACATTTCTTCCTAAAGGCATGTCATTAACACTTTCGTGGAAGATTTTTCCTTCCTCATCGATCAAATATGTAGCTCTGTAAGTCACATAGGATCCCTCGATCATCACATTGCCGGTTGCTTCATCAAAACTTTCAGAAACTACATCCAAAATCCCCAATTGAGAAGAAAGGTTGCGATTTGTGTCGGCTATTAAAGGAAAAGTAACGCCTTCAATTCCTCCATTATCCTTAGATGTATTCAACCAGGCAAAATGAACTTCGGCTGTATCAACTGAAGCACCAATAACAACTGTATTTCTCTTTTCGAATTCGCCTAAAGCATCCTGAAAAGCCCTGATCTCTGTTGGACATACAAACGTGAAATCTTTTGGATACCAAAAAAGCAACACTTTTTTACCGTGATTCACTGCTTCTTCAAATACATTAATTTTGAATGTATCTCCCATTTCATTCATTGCGTCTACATCAAAATTTGGAAATTTTTTTCCTACTAAAGCCATAATTTATTTAATTTATAGTGATTAATTTACTTGTTTTTTCTGGCTGCAAAAATACGCTAAAATTGCTGTTTTAACCATAGCTTCTATCTCATAATTTTATAACAAAATAGATTTTATTTATCGAATGAAAAAAGTCAAGCGCTTTATATAAACACAAGCCCTTTTCAGGCCTAACAAAGATAGTATAGCTTTAATTATTTTTTGAGATTAACGGCTATTAATTAAGGGTCCTCTATGTAACTTTCATCACATTCAAAACGTCTGAAATCGATCGATAGAGATCAGAAAAACAGGCTTTTGGAATCTTCAGAATAGTCATGCAAGGTGAATGTTTGTGAATCGATCAATTATTGCAAAACGGGCCTAAATATGTCACTGTACAAATAGAAAAGTAAAGGGGCACTATAAACAACAGAAACAGATTATCCTTACAAAAAAAAATAAGCACCGTACGGTGCTTATTTTTTTTATATATACTTTAATGACTATAAATGAATCACCTCATCATAAGCATCAGCCACAGCTTCCATTACAGCCTCACTCATCGTTGGATGAGGATGAATGGTTTTCAACACTTCATGCCCCGTGGTTTCTAGCTTTCTACCAAGAACTGCCTCTGCAATCATGTCTGTAACTCCAGCTCCAATCATATGACAGCCTAACCATTCACCATATTTAGCATCAAAAATCACCTTGACAAAGCCTTCTTTGGCTCCTGCTGCCGATGCTTTTCCAGATGCTGAAAATGGAAATTTACCCACTTTGATATCAAAACCTTTTTCCTTAGCCTGTTTTTCGGTCATTCCTACACTGGCAATTTCGGGGCTTGCATAGGTACATCCTGGAATATTCCCATAATCTATAGGTTCAGGATTCAATCCTGCAATCTTTTCAACACAGGTAATTCCTTCAGCGGAAGCCACATGAGCAAGTGCAGGTCCTGGCACTACATCACCAATGGCGTAGTATCCTGGCAAATTGGTTTGGTAAAAATCATTGACAAGTATCTTATCTTTATCTGTCACGATACCCACCTCTTCCAAGCCGATATTTTCAATATTTGATTTGATGCCTACTGCTGACAATACGATATCTGCTTCAAGACTTACCTCTCCCTTTTTTGTTGAGACAGTTGCCACAACTCCTTTTCCTGAAGTATCTACTTTGGTTACACTTGAATTAACCATCACCTTAATTCCAGATTTTTTCAAAGATCTTTCAAACTGCTTTGATATTTCTTCGTCTTCCAAAGGCACCACATTTGGCAGGAATTCAACTATAGTCACTTCCGTTCCCATAGAATTATAAAAATATGCGAATTCAACCCCAATAGCTCCAGAACCTATGATGATCATTTTTTTTGGTTGCTCCGGCAATACCATAGCTTGTCTGTAACCGATCACTTTTTTTCCATCAATCGGAAGAAATGGCAATTCACGAGATCTTGCCCCGGTGGCAATGATCACATGGTCCGCACTATATTCAGTAACGGCACCTTTGTCATCAGTTACATCAACTTTTTTACCGCTTTTTATTTTTCCAAATCCTGCAACGACATCTATCTTATTCTTCTTCATTAAGAATTGAACACCTTTGCTCATTCCTTCAGCTACTCCACGACTTCTTTTAACTACGGCCGGAAAATCCTTATCAATCTCCTTGGCCTTAAGACCGTAACTATCAACATGTTTCAAGTACTCATAGACCTGAGCACTTTTTAAAAGGGCCTTTGTTGGAATACATCCCCAATTCAGGCAAACCCCGCCTAACTCGGCCTTTTCAACAACAGCTACTTTAAACCCTAATTGAGAAGCTCTAATGGCAGTTACATAACCTCCAGGTCCACTTCCAACAACAATAATATCGTATTTCATATGTTCAAAAAATTTTGTTTTTAACTCCAGATCGACCTGATACCCGTTCATGCCGATTTTCGGAATGCAAATTTAATCAAATTTTATGGCTTTTACAGGACTAATTTTACTAACTATATAAGAAGGAACGATCAGCATGAGTATGCAGAGCAATAAGGTTCCCAAATTGATCCATATCAAAGCCGGAATACTCAGATGCACAGGAGCCTGACTCACATAGTATGTTTCAGGATTAAGTGTGATCACACCCAGGTATTTTTGAATTAGCAGCAATCCGACCCCTATCAAATTACCCCAGAATAAGCCCTTGCCTATCAAAAAAGCGGCATTGTATAAAAAGATCTTTCGAATACTCCAGTTATGATTCCCTAAGGCCTTTAAAATGCCTATCATTTGCGTTCTTTCCAGGATCAAAACCAGTAATGCTGTAATCATATTGATCCCGGCAATTAGGATCATAATAGCTATAATCACAATGATATTTGTATCAAAAAGTGATAACCACTCAAAAATGGCAGGAAATTTCTCGGCAATGGTGTAGGCATTCAACGATGGGTCTATTTGTTCATACACATCGAATCCTGTTTGCCTAAGTTGATCAAAATCATGCACAAATATTTCAAAGCCACCAACCTGATCTTCATCCCATTTATTGATTCTTTGTATGTGTTTAATATCCCCAATCATAAAAGCCTCATCAAATTCTTCAAAACCTGAATTAAAAATGCCAGACACAGCAAATTTTCTTGAATTTGGAGCCTTATTTGGATCATTCTTAACAAAGAAGATATGAAATTCATCCCCTACTTTGAGCCTTAATCGAGCAGCTGTTTTGGCAGAGATAAGAACTTCGTTGGAAATTTTACCGCCTATTTCTGGCAGTTTTCCCATCATGAGGTATTCCTTAAAAAAGGACCAGTCATAATCTTGATCAACGCCTTTTAAAATAATACCTTCAAATTCGTCTGGTGTTCTTATAATTCCGGCCTTGGTAGCATAGACCTGAACCTTTTTTACATTAGGGACACTTGCAAAATCAGGATAAAAATCCTGATGCATATATACCGGAGTTACGGTTACTTTGGAATTATTACTGTCGTAATTGATAATTTGAATATCACCATTGAAACCTGAAATCTTTTCTTTTATCTTTTTTTGAAGTCCGACTCCGGTGGCGACAGAAAAAAGCATGACGATAATTCCAATTGCAATAGCAAGTATTGAGATTTTTATTATCGGCGACGAAACACTATTTTTGTGTTGTTTTGAAGCGATAATACGTTTGGCTATAAATAACTCGTAATTCAACTGAAATGAAAAGATTGATTTGGTCCAAAAATACATATTTAATTTTAGTAACCGGATTAATCGTTTTCCTTTTTATATTGTATTCCTTTGACAAATTAACAAGTACAGATCAACCTGAGAATGACTTTTCAACTCTTGTGGCTATTTCCCATACTGACAGTATGGTCATCTTACCTGCAGCTGATCTTATGAACACTTATTTGCCTTTATTAAAGGGAAAAAAAATTGCTGTAGTCGCCAATCAGACCAGTGTTGTGAGCAATGGTTCGAATGCAAACGAGAAAAACTTCACACATTTGATCGATACTTTATTGACCTATGATATTCAAATTCAAAAGGTTTTTGCACCTGAACACGGTTTTAGAGGAAGTGTTGATGCCGGGGAAAAAGTTGCAGATGATAAAGATGTCAAGACAGGCTTATCCATTATTTCTCTTTATGGTAAAAACAAAAAGCCTAATAGCGATATGCTAAAAGATATTGATCTTGTTTTATTCGACATACAAGATGTGGGCGTTAGGTTCTATACTTATATTTCGACACTCAGTTTGGTCATGGAGGCCTGTGCAGAGTTGGATATTCCTGTGTTGGTATTGGATCGTCCAAATCCGAATGGACATTATATTGATGGTCCTGTATTAGAATCAGCGCATAGTTCCTTTGTGGGTATGCACGAAGTACCTCTTGTATATGGCTTAACCATTGGTGAGTACGCTCAAATGGTTAACGGAGAAAGATGGCTTAAAGATAGTTTACAATGTGATCTTAAAGTAATACGTTCGCTTAATTATACCCATAAAAGTACTTACAGTTTACCCGTAAGACCTTCTCCCAATCTTCCTAATGATCAATCAATTAACCTTTACCCCAGCCTTGGTTTCTTTGAAGGGACTCCGATCAATGCGGGAAGAGGGACTGAATTTCAATTTCAGCGTTACGGTGCCCCATTTTTTCCTGACAATGATTTCAGTTATATTCCTGAGGCCAATTTTGGTGCCAAATATCCCAAATACAAGGGGGAAAAATGTAATGGAGTTGATCTAAGTCATGTTGAACG
>CBDULU010000017.1:0-13228 GCA_965368155.1 uncultured Flavobacteriaceae bacterium | reverse complement strand
AACTTTCTAATACTAGCCATGTTTTGTTTTTTTATAAATATAAATTAAATAAATGCATAATTCAAAACTTTGAACTACATCATTTCATACATCGATCTTAATTTTTCTCTGGTAATTGTCTTTTCCCATTCCTTACCAAGTGCATTTTCCCAAAGAGGTACCAGGCTTAAAGCGACATCAATCATTGTATTAAATTGATCATCAGTCAAGTCTTTACACAATCCTTTAGGGATATCAATTCCATGCTTCTCAACCATCTGCTTGAATTCTTTTACGCCTTCAGGATAAAATTCTTCCAATTGGTCAAATACAATACAGTTTCCAATGCCGTGCTTTGTACCCAATAAGTAAGAAAGTCCATAACTCATGGCATGCGCCACCCCAACTTGCGAGTAGGCAATACTCATCCCTCCATGCCATGAAGCCATCATCAGTTTGTCCTGAGAATCTTCATCTATACCATCTTTTTCCAAATAAACCTCCCGACAAAGATCAAGAGATTTTTCACCATAACTTTGACTAAAGGCATTCAGATAGGTACCGGTAAGCGACTCTATACAATGTATATAACAATCCATCCCTGTATAAAACCATTGATTCTTAGGCACACCCTCAAGTAAAGAAGGGTCCAACACTACCTGATCAAAAGGCGTATAATCAGAATTCATTCCCAGCTTTCTCTCAGGGCCAGTTAGCACTGTAGTTCTTGACACCTCAGCTCCTGTTCCAGAAATTGTAGGGATACCTACATGATACACCCCCTGTTGTTCTACAAGATCCCAACCCTGGTAATCTGCAGAGGAGCCTGGGTTGCTCAGCATCAAAGCTACTGCTTTCGCATAGTCAAGCATCGTTCCTCCTCCAATTCCAATGATCCCGGAAGGAATTTCACTAAAATCCTTTTTGATATCATCTCTGATAGCATCAACATAGATGGTCTTAGGTTCTTCTTCAGCACTGATATAAATGATCTTATCATTGTGCTTTAAAGGAATCCTGGATATCAAACTGACCTTTTCTTTAAATACATCATCCACCAAAAAAATAAATGGTGCTTTGTCTCCTTGCCTTTTTGGCTCTAAAATTTCACCTAGCTGATTAAAACAGCCTCTTCCAAATACTACTCTTGGAACCATAGGGAAGTTTCTAAAACTCCTAATCTTATATTTTTATTGGTTAATCCTTTATAAATTTAGCGGCTTTTTCAAGATCCTCCGGAGTATCAATTTCGATACCCATATAACTGGTTTCTACCATTTTAATCTTTTTTCCGTATTCAAGGTAACGGATGCATTCAACCTTTTCTGTTGCCTCGAGGGCTCTCATGGGTAAATGATAAAAGTCCATGATGGCTTGTTTTCGAAAAGCATAGACACCGATGTGTTCAAAATATCGGGCCCCAGCTTCTTTGTCTCTTGGATATGGTATCGGTGACCTGGAAAAATACAAAGCAAAATCATCCTTATCCACAATGACTTTTACATAATTTGGATCGGTAATATCTTTCCAATCCGTAATTTCCTGCATCAAAGAAGCCAGGTCGATCTTGTCGGCATCAGCACCATTAAACACTTTTATAACTTCTTCCAAAGGCTCTTTTTTCACAAAAGGTTCATCGCCTTGTACGTTTACAACGATATCAATATCAAGGTTTTCAACAGCTTCTGCGATCCTGTCTGATCCACATTCATGCTCTTTCACACTCATAATGGCTTTACCACCTGCTTTTTCAACGACTTCCTTGATGATCTCACTATACGTAACAACATAAACTTCATCAAATAAACCAGTCGCAAGTGTCGCGATATAGGTTCTTACAATTACCGGTTTTCCCCCGAGATCGGCCATTAGTTTCCCAGGAAACCTTGTGGCTCCATAACGGGCAGGTATCATTGCAATGATCTTCATTTCAATTAGAGTATTGATTTTATGGCAGCAGCCATTCTTGCAGCTCTGTCTTTAACTTCTTCTTCTGTCCATGACAATTTGATCAGGCAAGATATATTTCTTGAGATCAAGTCATCTGACTGAGGAAATGACTGATTTTTAAGCCTTTCCATCCCTTTTTTGATTTGATCAGAAAGAGGGAACAAGCTTTTCAATTCCTTAAAATGATCCCATCTTCTGATATAATGCCAGTTATTGTTATAATAATTCCAATAGGCATCAATACCGAATTCCGCAAAGGCATCAACCACTTTGTTAGAAAGCTCAGCAGTTGGCATAAAGAAATTCAAAAACCCGCAACTATCTCCTTCAGGATCAGGGATCCTTCTGAAAGTCACTTCCGGAATTTCGCTTAAAGCCTCTTTTATGATTCCATGATTTTTTCTTTGGATACTAATAAATTCATCCATTTTACTGATTTGACCCAGGCCAACAGCTGCATGAAGTTCAGAGATTCTAAAATTATATCCTAAAAATGGATGCGTTTCAGCTCCTCTGTCACTTCCCATATGGTCATGTCCATGATCAGAATATTGATCGGCCCATAGCGCATAATCACTATTGTTGGTCAAAAGTGCTCCTCCTTCTCCACAAGTGATCGTCTTGACAAAATCAAATGAGAAGGTACCTGCATCTCCTATACTACCTAACATTTTTCCCTTATAAGATCCTCCAAATGCCTGACATGCGTCTTCTAATAAAAGTAAATCATGCTTTTTACAAATGGCCTTTAGACTATCCAATTCAGCCATCGAACCACACATATGAACGGGCATTACCGCCTTTGTTTTCGAAGTTATGGCAGCTTCCACAGCTGCAGGATCCAAGGTTAAGGTATCATCGATCTCTACCAAAACAGGTGTTGCTCCGGAAGCCAGAATTGATTCAAAACTAGCCACAAAGGTAAAACAAGGCATAATCACCTCATCTCCGGCACCTATACCCATTACGGCCAGGGCCACGTTAAGCGCGGTTGTACCACTACTGGTCAGCTGCGCGTGTTTTACACCAAACCTACTTTCAAGTTCTCTCTCCAGCTCCTTGGCTTTCCAATGTCCGTTTCTCATGCCATCAAAACCATAGCGCATTAATACTCCATTCTCAAGAACATCATTCAATTCCTTTCTTTCGGCGTCACCAAATAACTCAAATCCAGGCATATTTTATTTGTTTTAAAAGGGTTGTTTTCAAGGAAGCAAAGATAATTATTTCAAATGAAAGTTTGGGCTTTTAGCTATTATTAAGCCCTTAATTTATAATTCGTCAGGAATATTTAATACTTCCTAATTATTGTGCCTGTTTTGAAATTCATTCGCAACTTCTTTTTAGAGGATCTACTGCATAAAAATCAGCATTCCAAAAGGATTAATTACTATTTTTACCCCATGGAAGCATTTATTAAAGGATTACCCAAGGCAGAATTACACCTTCATATAGAAGGAACCTTTGAGCCTAAACTCATGTTTGATATTGCCAAAAGAAATGAAATTGAGATACCCTTTGCCTCTGTTAAGGAAATTGAAGATGCATATCAATTTGATTGTCTTCAAGACTTTTTAGACATTTACTATCAAGGTGCGGCCGTACTTATACATGAGCAAGATTTCTACGACTTAACCTTTAGCTATTTGAAAAAATGTGCTGATCAGAATGTGAGACACACAGAAATCATGTTCGACCCTCAAACGCATACAGAAAGAGGGATAGCCTTTGGTACGGTTATCGAGGGTATTCATAGAGCATGTATAGATGGTAAAGAAAAATTAGGAATTTCTTCCCTATTGATCATGAGCTACCTAAGGCATTTATCAGAAGAAGATGCCTTTAAAACGCTGGAACAATCCCTTCCATATAAAGAATATATTACAGCTGTAGGCCTTGATTCATCAGAAAAAGGGAATCCACCTTCAAAATTTGAAAATGTTTTTCGAGCATCTGTAGCAGCAGGATTTATTCCATTGGCTCATGCGGGTGAAGAAGGCGATGCCGATTATGTTTGGGAGGCCCTTGATATACTAAAAATCAAAAGAATAGATCATGGTAATAATTCGATGCAGGATGAAAAACTCATAACCGAAATCGTTGAGAAAGATATCGCGCTAACGGTTTGTCCTCTCTCGAACAAAGCCCTACAGGTTGTTCCTGATCTAAAGCAGCATCCGCTCAAAAAAATGATGGAACTTGGCATGAAAGTCACCGTCAATTCTGATGATCCTGCCTATTTTGGAGGTCAGGTAAATCAAAATTATATCGAAATTCAAAAAGCATTGAACCTTTCTAAAAAGGATATATATGAACTGGCCAAAAATTCATTTGAATATGCCTTAATAGGAGATGATTTGAAGGAGAAATATTTAAGTGAATTAGAAGCTTATTATCTTAAAAATCTTTAGACTTCTAATCTTTTATTGCAGCATCAATAGCCTTCATAGACTCTTCAATATGTTTAGCAGCTTTTAACTGGCTGTCATACATAAAGATAATTTCTCCCTTTTTATCAATCACATAGGTCACTCGACCAGGAATTAATCCAAAGGCATTGTCCTTGACTCCAAATAAGCCTCTAACTTCACTTTGGGTGTCTGCCAGAAGAGTGAATGGTAAATTATACTTGGCCGCAAAATTCTTATGGCTTTCTACGTCATCAGAACTAATCCCAATCACTTTGATATTCTTATCGGTAAACGCTTCATAAGAATCTCTAAAACTGCAAGCTTCCTTAGTACAACCAGGTGTGTCATCTTTAGGGTAGAAATAAATCACCATCGCAGTATTTCCAATAAACTGATCTATATCAAAATTGTCACCAGACTGATCTTTTAGTTGAAAAGAGGGTATTTTATCCCCAACCTTTAAAGGGTTTTGTGCGCTTGATCTGAATACTGAAAATAAGATCGAAACTAGCACTAAAGTGAGGACTAGAAAAGCTGCTTTTTTCATCATAAATCTCCGTCAAAGGTTACAAAATTCCTTGGTGTTTCGTAAAGGGTAATACTTAATTCAAGTTCTTTCTCAATTTTAGGGCGCAATTTGTTCCAGATCACCACCGAAATATTTTCTGCAGTCGGGTTAAGCGTTTTAAATTCGGTCACTTCTTCATTGAGATTCTTATGATCGAATTGCTCTTCGATTTCGGATTTAATCAAATCCTTTAAGACCTTCATATCCATCACAAAGCCTGTTTCAGGATGTATTTTGCCTTTTACTGAAACGATCAGTTCATAGTTGTGTCCATGATAATTCGGATTCGCACATTTACCAAATACAGTGGCATTTCGGGCGTCTGTCCATTCAGTATTGTACAATCTGTGGGCAGCATTGAAATGTGCCTTTCTGCTTACGGTAACTCTCATATTTGTAGTAATCTTTGATCGTATTCTTTAAAAATAATCTTAAACCATTCCGTATATAATTCCGGACGCATATCAATATCCTTTTTGACATCTTCGAGTAACATCCACTTATGAGAGGCCACTTCTTCCTTATTGATTTCCGGATCCTGATCATAATGCCCAATCATGACATGATCAAGTTCGTGTTCTGTTAAACCATTGTCAAATGACGCTTTGTACACAAACCAAAATAGCTCTTCCAAATCACAACTAAAACCCATCTCTTCTTCTAACCTTCTTTTCCCAGCTTCAATATTGCTTTCTCCATCTCTTTGGTGACTGCAACAAGTATTGGTCCATAAACCAGGAGAATGGTACTTATCTAAAGCTCTCTGTTGCAATAACAATTCACCTTTCTTATTAAATACAAATACCGAAAAAGCACGGTGAAGTACAGCTTTTTGATGCGCTTCCATTTTGCCCATCAGCCCTAGTTGATCGTCTTTTTCATTTACCAATATTACTTTTTCTTCCAAGCCAGTTTGTTTTTTACAAAGATATTAATTTAAGGCTTCTAAAGAAAGGCTAAAAACCTTGACCTTTGTTTTATCAGTTTGCAAGCCATTCCAGGCCATAAAGATATGACCCTCAATCAATTCCATTTGAGGAAAACCTGTTGATCGCGAACCTGAAATTTCACCTACTGTAATTATTTTTTCTATTTTCCCGGCAATACCAACCTTTGCAATTCTCATCAATGCCAGGTCTTCTGACGATTCCATCCAACTGATCAAAGCCGTCCGTTTGTCTAGCATCAAAAGATCAACCCTCCCTATGGCTTTTCCCTGGTTAATTTGAAGTGGTTCCATAAAATTATCGCCCATATCTTTTGAAAAAGACAGCTTTACTTTTGGTATGTCATCAGCAGCCGTAAACCACGCCACCGCCACTGAATTTTCTTGAACCGCCACTTTAGGGCCATTTACCGGGCAGCCATTTATTTTCCAGTTGTCCTGAAAAACCGGTTTAGATTTGGACCAAATTCCATCCTTTAATTTGGCATAATATATGTCTCTTATTTCTTGATCAGATCTGTCTCTCCAAACTACAATAGGACCATCATCGGTCAATGCAGTTGACGTATTGCAACAATCACAGGTGCGAGAATCAAGTTCAAATTCATGCTGTATCTCACCGTCACTCTTGACCTCTGCTACCCTGATCTGCATGGCTCCTGCCCCTTGACCATGTTCATGACCATGATCCATGCTTTTTGTGTTTCTGCCATCTAGCCAGCTAATGAAAAAAGAATTGTTATTTGATGGAGTCAAGCTAACAAAACCATGCTCGCTTTTTGTTGTATCACTATGCAACTTATTTTCAATGTTCCAAGACCTTCCGGCATCATTAGATTGCTTTAAAAAAATATCATAGGCATAGGTTTCTGCATCAGATTTTTTTAGATAGTAACTAATCAAGTTATCATGTTCTCCAGAAATGGCTGGAAAATCTGCCCAATTAACAAACCAGTTTTTCCCTTTTTTAATGGCAGACTTTTCACTCCACATGCCATTAGCGTATTTTGAAAAGTATAGTCCAAAGACAGAATCATTCTCCTTTTCTGTCCATGACATCAACAATTCTGATCCATGAGAAAATAAATAGGGTTGCATGGAATGATCGCTTACCGGAGGACTCATTTCTTTAAGCTCTATCTCATTTTTATTTTTTACTTGACAGGATAGCAGAAGGACTGCTGAAAATAGTAAACCAAATTTTATAATATATCTCATGGTACTGATCTTAACATTTCAATTAGTTCAGGGGATGACCAAACCGTTGCGCCATCTATTTTTTTATATACTGACCCATTTGTTGCGTAAATGACAGTTGATGGTAATGCATAAATGTCCAGTTTATCCAAAGATTGGTTCAAGGATAAAAATTGTAAAGGATACTTTCTGGTTTCATTAAAGGCGATTATCTCTTTGGCACTATCCGGGCTAGGAAATAAGAACACATAATTCTCATTCGAAAGTAATTCCTGGGCTTCAACAAGTGAGGGAAACTCTTTTAAGCATGGAACACACCAGGTAGCCCAATAGTTCACCAATATTCGCTTTCCTTTAAATTCTTCAAGGCTCACCGGTTGACCCTGAAGGTCTGTAAAAAGGGTTATTTTATCACCTTTTTTACTTTCTTCTTTCTTCTCTGCTTCACATCCAAAAGAAATAAAAAGGGTCAAAATTAATATGCCAATAATTGCTTTCATTTTTTATTAAATTATTTTGTGAAATTACAAACATTTATATCATTACTATATCTTTGTTTTAAATTAAGTGCTGCAACTTTTATGAAATATTTTTCAATTCTTTTTTTAATCCTCTTTCTGTTTATTCATTCAAGTTGTAAAAACAACGATCGCAAATCAATTGATCAAAAAGCACCTGTTAAAGAAGTTCTGAAAAAAGAAAACATTGCACCTATTCCTAAAAATCAAAAACCGGCTGATTCCATCAATAAAAAAAATGCTGTTGTGTTTCTAAGTAAATATGGCGAGGCCAATAAAGAAACTAAGGTGTTGATCAAAACAAGACTTGGCAATATAAAAATTCAATTGTTCGAGGACACACCTTTGCATCGCGCCAGTTTTATTTTTCTGACCAAAATGGGATATTTTGATACAACTTGTTTCTATCGGGTAGTCCCCGATTTTATCATACAAGGTGGAGAATCAGAACGGTTGGATACGCAAAGGTACAAAGCCCGCTACGAGCGCTACAAAATCCCTCCCGAATTCAAGGAAAAAAGGCGACATACATACGGAGCAATCGCTATGGCAAGAGACTGGGAAAACAATCCTCGGAAATATTCTACAGCATTTGAATTCTATATCGTCCAAAACAGAAAAGGCGCACATCATCTTGATGGAGAACATACGGTTATTGGACAAGTGATCTCGGGTTTTGAAACCATCGATAAAATTGTAAATCTTGAGGCAGGTAGTGACGAATGGCCACTTGATGATGTATTTATGAAAATAGAGGTGATCGATTGACTTCAAATGAAAACAAGCAAAAGGGATCTTGTGACCCGGCCAATAAATGCATTCAAAAAATGGAAATCCTGATGCTAAGTTTATAGAGTTGACTTATATTTGCGGACTAATTTTCAATAATGGATTTACTTCAAGAAATACAAAGAAGGCGCACATTTGGTATTATTTCTCACCCTGATGCCGGGAAGACCACTTTGACAGAAAAGCTATTGCTTTATGGTGGTGCCATCCAGGAAGCTGGTGCTGTTAAAAGTAATAAGATCAAAAAAGGTGCTACTTCCGATTTCATGGAGATTGAAAGGCAAAGAGGGATATCGGTTGCTACTTCAGTATTGGCCTTTATCTATAAAGACAAAAAGATCAATATTCTTGACACACCGGGGCACAAAGATTTTGCTGAGGATACTTTTAGAACCTTAACTGCAGTGGATAGCGTCATTGTTGTAATTGACGTTGCAAAAGGTGTTGAGGAACAAACAGAAAAGCTGGTTGAAGTTTGTAGAATGAGAAATATCCCCATGATCGTTTTCATTAACAAGCTTGATCGAGAAGGAAAAGATGCTTTCGATTTACTAGATGAAGTAGAGCAAAAATTAGGTTTAAAAGTGGTTCCGTTAAGCTTTCCTATAGGTATGGGTTACGACTTTAAAGGTATCTACAATATCTGGGAGAAAAAATTAAATCTGTTTTCTGGAGATGCCAAACAAAAAGTATCTGATGGAATTGAGTTTAACAATGTTGACGATCCGGAACTCGATAAAATGATTGGGGAACCTGCAGCAGAAACCCTTCGAGAAGAATTGGAGTTGATCAGTGAAGTCTATCCTGGCTTTGACAAAGAGGCCTATCTTAGTGGAGAATTACAACCTGTTTTCTTTGGCTCTGCTCTTAATAATTTTGGTGTAAAAGAATTATTAGATTGTTTTATTGAAATTGCACCTCCTCCTCAGCCAAAAATGTCAAATATCAGACTTGTTGATTCCAAAGAAAAGAAATTTACTGGTTTTGTATTTAAGATACATGCAAATATGGATCCGAAACACCGAGACAGACTGGCATTTGTCAAGATCGTGTCAGGAGTTTTTAAAAGAAATACCAATTATTTACATGTCAAACTTGGAAAGAAAATGAAATTTTCAAGTCCGAATGCTTTTTTCGCTGAGAAAAAGGAAATCGTTGATGAATCTTTTCCTGGTGATATTGTTGGCCTGCATGATACTGGAAATTTTAAAATCGGAGATACACTTACAGAAGGTGAAATTTTGGAATTCAAAGGAGTTCCCAGCTTTTCACCCGAACATTTTAGATACGTCAACAATGCTGACCCTATGAAAGCCAAGCAATTATCTAAAGGGCTTGACCAACTCATGGATGAAGGTGTGGCCCAGTTGTTTACACTTGACCTGAATGGAAGAAAAGTGATTGGAACCGTTGGAGCCCTCCAGTTTGAAGTAATTCAATACAGGCTGGAACACGAATACGGCGCCAAGTGTTCTTATGAGAATCTGAATGTACACAAGGCCTGTTGGGTTGAGCCTGAAAATGAGCAAAGTGATGAATTTAAGGAGTTTAAAAGAGTCAAGCAGCGCTATCTTGCCAAGGACAAAAAAGGGCAATTGGTTTTCTTAGCAGATTCTGCCTTTACCGTGCAAATGACACAACAAAAATATCCAACTGTCAAGCTACATTTTGTGAGTGAATACAAGTAGATATTTCGATTTTATAAAAATCTGCTTAGTTCATTTTAGTGCTTAAAAGACTGTAAAATACTTGGAGTCCGTAATTAATTTGCCCCAGTCTTAAATTTTCATTTGGGCTATGCTGGTTGTTGTCGGGATTCACCAAAGGCAAAATAATAGCAGGAATATCTAAGGTATTGATAAATGGTGCTATAGGAACAGTTCCCCCCATAGTTCTGATCTTCACCACCTTTTCATCAAATGTGTTTTCTAAGACTTTTTCCATCCATTGTCCATAAGTATTATTCAAATCAGTCCTAAAAGCATCTGTTACTGATCCTTCCTTAACCATAGCGATCAATGGATATGTCATACGCTCTTCTTGAGTCGGCAATCGATCAACAATAAAATATCCTTTGCTTTCAATATGATCCTTAACCAAGGATTTTAATCTAGCGCCGTCCGTTTCCACCACCAATCTTAAATCAATCTCTGCCGTAGCTTTTTCTGGAACAATGGTTCTTGCTTTCTCACCTACCCATCCTGATTCTATACCGCGAATATTCAGAGAAGGGTATTGCAAGGATTCCTGATAAAAAGAGCCTACTGCTTCAGGAGTGTGAATCGCCAATCTCTCGTGAAGTGAGGCTATATCATCAGGTACACTTTTAAGCACCTCTTGTGTCATTTCATCTAATTCAATCCCATCATTGATCAGCACTTTTCCATTCTCATCCTTCATACTCCCCAGCAAGTGAAACAATCGAAATCCGGGATTTGGTGCATAATTACCAAAGTGCCCGCTGTGTTGAGGGGTAAGCGGTCCAAAAGTCGTCACACTCATAGAAGTTATCCCTCTACATCCATATACTAAAGTTGGTTTGTTTGATGGGTGAACCGGGCCGTCATTGATCATTAAAATATCGGCTTCCAACAAATCTCGATTATCCTTTACTGCCTGAGGCAAGGGTTTACTGCTCTTTTCTTCCTCCCCATCCAAAATAACTTTTACATGAAAAGGTATCTCCTTTCCATCAGCGCTTACCATATCTATGGCATTTAATAACATGACTATCGGGCCTTTATCATCTGAAGTAGATCTTCCATAAAGGCGCCACTCCGGATTGATCTCCTTACTTAGCATATTCCAATCCAGGTCCTTCCACTGATCTCCATTCCTTTCTTTCAATACCACTTTATAAGGATCCTGTTGATTCCATTTTGAAGGATCGATAGACTGACCGTCAAAATGCATATAAATCAATAGGGTTGGTACATCCTTTTTATCACTTGTCAATTGTGCAAAGAACAAAGGAATACCGCTTGTAGAAATCAATTTGGTTTTAAATCCCCTTTCTCCAAACTTTTTATTGAGCCAGGCAAGATTTTGATCCATATCATCTGGATTGATGGCGTCATTGGGTAGCGCAATAAAATCTTTCAACTCTTCAATTGTCGATCGCACCCCTTTATCAATAGTTTTTGCGTCCTGGGCAATGCCTGAAACATAAATTAAAAGACAGATGATTAACGTATTAAATCTATTCATTGTAAAATATTTCTTCGTGAAGTTCTAAAATTATGCATTGTTTTTGAATTTTAACATTCAATCTTGTTAATATATTTTTTAAATTCGTCAAAACCGTCGCTTTAATAAACTATGTTTTTGCACTAACGGATAGACAGGACAAATTATATATGATAAAATTCAAAAAATGAAATCCATTTTTTTTAGCATCTTTTTTTTCTCCTTAATTGGTGTTTCTTGCGGATCGTCTTCAGATTCAGCTGGTACCACTTATCAGGATCCACATTCTAAAATGCATCAGGAAATGCATAACGATTTCTATAAGGAACAGGCCCCGTCAAAATTAGACGGAAAATGGTTGATCAAACAGGTATATGATATCGAAATTGATTCAACACATTTTAATGGAAAACAACCTGTAATGATCATCAACGTAAAGAAGGAAATTTTAACCGGAAATGATGGATGCAATTCATTTCAAGGAAAGGTTACCGTCAAAAAAGATAAAATAATTTATGGACCAACAGCCGGAACTCTAATGGCTTGTCCTAATATGGAGATCAGTGGTAAGATCATGACATCTTTCAACGAAAAAGAATTGACCTATACATTGACTGATGTTTTGACGCTATATGAAGGTGGGCAACAGGTACTGGTGCTTAAACGCATAGAATAATCTTAGCCAGGTTTAATTCTTCCTGCATTTATTTCTATATTTACCGCAGGATCCTATACTAAATCAATCCAAGAATTATTGCCAATGGAATTTTAAGAGCGTTAGCCGTAATTATCGGTATTCTTTTGTTTCTGTTTTTTCTATATAAAATTCAAAGTGTCCTCATTTATTTGGTTATTGCGACAGTGTTATCCTTAATCGCAAGACCCATCCTGAGTTTTTTCAAGAGTAGACTCAAATTGCCTAATATTTTGGCTGTGATCATAACAATGTCGCTTTTTCTTTTGGTTATTTTTGGCGTTGTTTCAATGTTTATACCATTAATCAAAGAACAAGGACACAATATATCTTTACTAAATACTGAGGAATTAAGAAGTAGGATGTTCAATCTATTTCATGAAATAGATGTTTTCTTTTCAGCCAGAAGAATCAACTTGTTCAGTGAGTTGAAAAATATTGATTTGACCTCGAATATCGCCTCCATTCCAAGTTTATTGAATTCGCTTATGGGCGTTGTAGGAACCTTTAGCATGGGTCTTTTCTCGGTGCTTTTTATCACTTTTTTCTTTTTAAAAGACAATAGGCTTTTACATAATGTTTTCGTTCTTGTTACACCAGATCGCAATGAAGACAAAATTTTGAACTCCTTAAGAAAGATCAATGACCTTTTATCCAGATATTTTATAGGATTGATCATCCAAATTTCTATACTGTTTGCCATTTATTCGGTCACCCTGTTAATTTTCGATATTAAAAGTGCCGTTGTCATTGCCTTTCTTTGTGCGCTTTTAAATTTGATCCCATATATCGGACCCTTGATTGGTGGTGTTTTGATGATCTTGCTTACCATGACCAGCAGTTTGGAATACGATTTCCAGACGCATATCCTACCGGTTACTACTTATGTACTATTTGGCTATATCGTAGCCCAACTGATCGATAATTTTTTCAGCCAACCCATTATATTTTCTAAAAGTGTCAAGTCTCATCCTTTGGAAATATTTTTGA